>CAYPIM010000009.1:0-35155 GCA_964410795.1 uncultured Lewinella sp.
CCCGTTCGGGACTTACACCCTATAAGTAATACGTATGCATGGCACACAAAAAAGCGCCTCCCTACCGAAGTAGAGAGGCGCTTGATTCTTAATGGATCTAGTGACCCAGTCCGCTGACGAGTGAGGGCTAACGCCCGCCTCGGCCGACGACTAGAGGCTAATACGTCAACTGCTCCTTAAAGAAAGCGATGAATTCATCGACGGACATCGTGCCCTTATCGCCTTCGCCCTGCACGCGCACGGCAACGCCACCGGCGTCAACTTCTTTCTCGCCCACGATGAGCATGAAGGGGATGCGGTTGGTTTCGTTGTCGCGGATTTTACGGCCGATGGTTTCATTGCGGTCGTCTACCAGGCCACGGATGTCGTGGGTGGCGAGTTGCTTCGAAACCTCATGACAGTAGTCGTTGAACTTCTCGCTGATCGGGAGGATGGCGAACTGATCGGGCGCAAGCCAGAGCGGAAATTTACCCGCGGTGTGCTCGATGAGGATGGACGTGAAGCGCTCCAGCGAGCCGAAGGGCGCGCGGTGGATCATCACCGGGCGGTGGGGCTGGTTGTCCGAGCCAATGTACTCCAGCTCGAAACGTTCGGGCAGGTTGTAGTCTACCTGAACGGTACCGAGCTGCCAGCTGCGGCCGAGAGCATCGCGGACCATGAAGTCTAGCTTCGGACCGTAAAATGCAGCTTCGCCGTATTCGGTCACGGTCTTCATATCGATCTCCTTACAAGCATCGATGATGGCCTGCTCGGCGGTCTCCCAGTTTTCTTTGGAGCCGATGTATTTCTCGGGCTTGTCCGGGTCTCGCAACGAAATCTGTGCGGTCACGTCGTCGAAGCCGATAAGGTTAAGGACATCCTTCACAATATCAACTACGGCGATGAACTCGTCTTTCACCTGGTTGGGCATACAAAAGATGTGGGCATCGTCCTGCGTGAAGCCGCGCACGCGGCTCAGGCCGTGCAGCTCACCGGTTTGCTCGTAGCGGTAAACCGTTCCGAACTCCGCGAGGCGCAGCGGGAGCTCTTTATAAGAGCGCGGACGGAATTTGTACATCTCGCAGTGGTGCGGGCAGTTCATGGGTTTAAGCATGAACTCCTCGTCTACCCGAGGCGTCTTGATGGGCTGGAAGCTGTCTTCGCCGTACTTATCCCAGTGGCCGGAGGTCACGTAGAGGTCCTTCTTACCGATGTGCGGTGTGGTGACCTGTTGGTAACCGGCGTTTTCCTGCTTTACTTTCAGGAAGTTGACCAGGCGTTCGCGCAGTTGGGTACCCTTCGGCAACCACATCGGGAGGCCAGCTCCGACTTTGTCGGAGAACATGAATAGTTCCAGTTCCTTCCCAAGTTTACGATGGTCCCGCTTCTTAGCTTCCTCCAGCATTTCGAGGTATTCCTTCAGCTCTTTGGCCTTGGGGAAGGAGATACCGGAAATGCGGGTGAGTTGTTTGTTGTTTTCATCTCCCCGCCAGAAGGCCCCACCAACTTTCATCAGCTTAATGGCCTTGATCGCGCCGGTATTAGGAATGTGCGGACCACGGCAAAGGTCGGTGAATTCGCCCTGGGTATAGAAAGTGATGGTGCCATCTTCGAGGGCATCCAGCAGTTCGAGTTTGTATTCGTCTCCTTTTTCGGTGAAGTAGGCGATGGCCTCGGCCTTGCTCACTTCTTTACGGGTAAAATCATTCTTCTGGCGGGCCAGTTCGAGCATCTTCGCCTCGATCTTGGGGAAGTCGTCGGTACTGATGACGGTGCCTTCGGGGGGCTCTACGTCGTAAAAGAAGCCTTTCTCACCGGCGGGGCCGTAGCCAAACTTGATGCCGGGATACATAGCTTCCAGGGCTTCGGCCATCAGGTGGGCCGTGGAGTGCCAGAAGGTTTCCTTGCCTTGTTGATCGCGCCAGGTGTGCAGGGCGATGGTGGCGTCTTTGGTAAGCGGCAGGTCGCGGTCGGTTAGCTGGCCGTTTACCGTGGCGGAAACCACG
The DNA here is from genome assembly GCA_964410795.1 of uncultured Lewinella sp. GTDB lineage: Bacteria > Bacteroidota > Bacteroidia > Chitinophagales > Saprospiraceae > Neolewinella. The sequence continues at coordinate 1,986 of CAYPIM010000009.1, forward strand.
TTGCGGGCCAGGCCTTCGGAGATGCTGCGGGCAATGTCCATCGCGGAGCTGCCCGGTTCGTACTGACGGACATTACCGTCGGGAAAAGTGATGTTGATCATCAGAGTCGTTTAGTGCCTTCCTACAAACGAAGGCGGATTCAAGGGCGCAAAGGTAATGAACTCAATTAAGGTTATAATGAATAGATTTAGTTGCAATTATCAGGCGCTGGCGCAGGTGCAAGGCATGTTTTTTAAGAACATAGTTATTACCGGAATACAATCGCTTCCCGATCGGAGAGCAGCGCCGGAACGCTTGGCTACGTTCTTTAATCGAAATTGTAATTTAGAAACCCCTATCTTTCAGGAAATTAGTTAATCGATTATGCGCTTTATCTTTCTTCTCTCACTTGCCGGATTCCTGGCCCTCACCAGCTGTAGCAGTTCTAAAAGTGTTGCTTCTGACCAACAAAAATTCACCCGTGTTGACAGCGCCCAGAAGCGCGATGTTAACAGCGTCGAGGTAGACGCAATGTCTAGTCTGGACCTCACCGCCTATCTCCGGCGCATTCCGGGGATGCAGGTACAGGGCTCGGGCCAGACTGCAGTCGTCCGGGTACGAGATCAGCGCAGCAGTATGTCAGAAACCTCGCCGCTCTTCGTAGTTGACGGTAATATTCTCGGCAACGATTTTTCTGCGCTTTACTCCAGCATCGACCCCAACGAAATTGCCCGCATCAGAGTCCTTAAATCGGCCAGTGAAACCAACCGTTACGGATTACAAGGCGGTAACGGAGTTATCGAGATTAAACTCAAAAAATAAGCCAACATGTTGAAGCACCTCCTTTTCTTTGCACTGCTACTATCTTTCTGTAGCTGTATTTCCAATCAACGCGCTACGGGTAGCTACCTGGTGAATGACCCCGCTACCAATTCCATTTCAAGTGAAGCGGTGAATGACCCAGTAGACCTTACGTCTTACCTCAATCGCATCTCGGGTGTTGCCGTCAGAGGTAACGGGAGTACGGCAATCGTTAGGATTCGCGGCCCCATTAGCTTCGTTAGTGAACAGGGGCCTTTGTTTGTCCTCAACGGCACTAAAATAGGCTCAGACTACAGCACCATTTACAATAGTATCAACCCTCGCGACATCAGTCGGATAAAGGTTCTGAAGAGCGCTAGCGAAGCGGGCTTCTACGGTTCCCAGGCTGCCGGCGGTGTAGTTGAGATTTACCTTAAAGATTAAAGGATGGGGAATAAATGAACCATAATTCTTGACCGCCTTTATTTTGCGCTTCCTAATTAAAAAACAAATTCCAACCCGATGAAACCCATTATTAAGTTTCTCACATTTACGCTATTCCTTTCTTTCGCGATGTTTTCCTCCTGTGTTACGCCTGGGGAAGCGGCCGCGCACAATGACGGTAGCGTCCTTAAACCAACCCAGATTGGGGCAGAAGACCTAACTTACTACATCAAGCAATTACCCGGAGTCCTCGTCCGTGGCTCCGGACCTGCAGCAACAATCACGGTGCGCGGAACCGCAAGCGTTCTCATGGATCCAAGTCCCTTATTTGTTCTTGACGGAACCCCAATGGGTACCGATTATGGCCAGATCTACGACTCTGTAAACCCAGATCAAATCAAACGTATCGAGGTACTAAAGGACGCTTCCGAAACCAGCTTGTACGGGATGCGGGGAGCTATGGGCGTCATCGAGATTACCCGGAAGTAGAGGAGGAGCGTCAGATTTCTCTTTTGAACTGGTTTTCACTTTTCGTTCACGACCTTATCCGCGCCCTGATGATCACTAGCTTCGTTGCAAAAATCCTCAGTTAGCTAAGGCTAAACTCCGGTTTTCGCGCCTTGCCAGTAATCATCAGGTCTGCGGAGCGGCCAGTTCAGAAAAGTTTAAACCAGTTTTTTAAATAAAAATGCCACCAGCGCTGCGCGCTGGTGGCATTTTTATTTAAAAGGGAAATCTGACGATGACTTACTTATTCGCAACAAGTGTGATTTCGAGGCCGATGTTGTCGTTGATGATGTCATCCTTCACGATACCAGCAATCCCGCCGTTGTTGTAGCTCACATCCCACTGGGTACGATCGATGGTGAACTTCGGCGTAGAAGCTTTCAGCATTCCACCGTCCATGCTTACGGTTGCGGGGATGGTGATGCTACGGCTCTTACCGCGCATGGTGAGGTTTCCGGTAATATCGTGCGTACGGCCGTCCTCATTAGTTGCCTCCTGTACCTGAGTAATGACGAAGTTGGCCATCGGGTACTTCTCCACATCAAAAAAGTCAGGACTCTTGAGGTGGCCGAGTAGTTTCGTCGCTTTTTCGCCATCAAGGTCAGTGCTGGCCATATCCGCCAGATTAAGGGCAAACTTTCCGCCAACGATTTTGCCTTCAGACACCATCAGCTGGCCGTCGGAAACGGGTACCGTTCCGGTATGGCCGTAAGCGATTTTGGCACCTTCCCAGTTAACGACACTTGCAGCAGCATCAACATTGTACTGGGCGGAAGCGACCATTTCGGTCTTAGTTGTTTCGTCCTGTGCTTCGGTAGACTCTACGGCTTCGCCCTCAGGGCCTCCGCATGCGGTGATGAAAGCTGCGAGAACGAGTAAGAAAAAGAAATTCTTCATTGCTAAATTGTTGTAATGAGCGGCACCGTACAAGTGTGTTTAGGGCACGGGCCAGTTGGTTATTCGGCTTGTACAACAGCTGAACAACGTATTTGTTAGCTCCGGAGGAATAATTAATGTAGGTACACTTAATTGATTTTGTAGTTCGAGGTGTCTGTACTGCTACAAAACCACCGGATTACACAACCAATCTACTTCTTCCACTCAGTATGGAACGTCCCTTCCGCATCAATGCGTTCGTAAGTGTGAGAGCCGAAATAATCACGTTGCCCTTGTACCATATTGAGCGGCAGGCGGGCGGTCCGGAAGGCATCGAAGTACTGCAGGGCGCTGGACAAACACATGGTAGAGACGCCTCTTTCCATGGATAAACGAAGGACTTCGGCAGCGGCGTTTCTTGTTGCCGCGAGGCTGCTCGAGAACTGAGCACTACCCATCATGTTCTTCAGGTTGCTATCGGCAGAGTAAGCTTTACGGATTTGCTCGAGGAGTTCGGCTCGGATGATACAACCGCCCCGCCAGATGCGGGCGATACCTTCGAGGTCAAGATCATACTTCAATTCTTCACTGGCTTCGGCGAGGAGGTGCATGCCCTGAGCGTAGCAAACAATGAAGCTAAAGTAAAGTGCTTCTTCGACTGCCTTGGCGAGATCTGCACCATTTACGGCAACTTCCTTAGCGTGGGCCTGGGGGAAGATTTCCGCTAACTGGCCACGGTAAGGCTTGAAGGAAGAGATACCTCGCATAGCAACAGCAGAATCGATCGTCGGAACGGGAACGCCAAGGTCCATAGAAGTTTGGCTGGTCCATTTTCCGGTGCCTTTCTGCTTGGCCTTGTCCAGTATCGCATCAATGAGGTCGCCATCGGTTTTATCGTCTGGTTGTTTCATAATATCGGCACTGATTTCCATCAGGAAGCTGCTCAGGCGGCCCTTGTTCCACTGGTCAAACAGGTCTCCGATGGCCTTATTGCTCATTCCGCCAACGCGCTTCAGTACGTCGTAAGCCTCTGCGATGAGCTGCATCAAACCATACTCGATACCGTTGTGGACCATCTTTACGTAGTGGCCGGAACTGGACTCTCCGATGTAGGTTACACAGGGTTCGTTGTTTACTTTAGCGGATACGGTCTCCAGCACGGGCTTCACCACTTCCCAGGCAGACTTATCTCCGCCCGGCATGATACTCGGGCCACGGCGGGCGCCTTCGGCGCCACCGGAGACACCGGTTCCCAGGAAGCGAATATTCTTCGTCTTTAGGTCGGCGTAGCGGCGGTTCGTATCGTCGTAGTGGCTATTTCCGCCATCGATGATGATGTCGCCTTCGTCCAGCAAGGGCAACAGGCTTTCGATAACAATATCAACCACTTTCCCCGCTGGAACCAGCAACATAATTTTGCGTGGTTTACTGAGCAAGCTCACAAATTCTTTCTGAGTGCCAACGCCTTTTACGGTCATGTCTTCGCCTTCTTCGTTAAGGGCTTTTACAGAGGCTTCGTTGATATCAGTGCCAAGTGCCGCGAAGCCATCATCGGCGACGTTGAGGAGAAAATTACGTCCCATGACGCCGAGGCCAATCATGCCGAAATCGTAGAGTTGATGTGTCATTGCTAAATATATTTTTATTCAGGGGTTTACTTCCCTTAAGGGTAAAGGTAAGCTTTTGGTGGAGGTTCATTTTGGGGCGCGGCCGCAGGGTGCAGAGTAAAAGATAAGGGGCAGGGTTAAACGAGACCAGCCGAACGGCGAATCCTCTCAGGCGCAAACCGTTACGACAAAATAGTTTCGTTTTTACCAAATGGACTAGTTTACAAAAACAAATTTATTTAATATGCCATAAGTTAATGTTTGCGAATTACTTGGCTGGTTGTTGTTGTTGTTGTTGTTAATATTGTAATATTGTTAACTGAGAGTAAAAATTTGCTCATTCCTTCTCTTCTATTTTTCCAATTTGGAATAAGTCGAAAACCTAGCCTTATTACTCTCTTCAACCCTTTTTCATGAAATTTCTTTTATTAAGTTTGTTAATGACCTTTGGGTTATCAACGACAAGCACCACTTCGCTTTCTACAGATAGCAGTGAAGACAACTTATCACTTAATGAGTATAGCCCGACCGATTCTATGGAAGAAGCACATCCCTGCTTAGACCAGTGTATCGAAACAATCGTAAGGACTTATTGCGGAGTAGTCGTAAGGTTTCAGACATGCCCGTGTCCATGGTTTCCACCTTTTCAAATTCAGCGTGGTAGACTTATCCGGCAAGCATGCGGCGTTGGTGGTGTCGGTGCCGGAGCGCCATAAAATATGGATTCAGGCAACTGATTAATAACATCATTTACGTGGGGAATAGCGCTTTCGCTACGTCCCCACGTTCTTTTATTTTAACTATTATGACTAAATGGATCCTCTTAGCTTTAACCTGTACATTCGGAAGCGTTTGCAGCGCGCAGTTGACTAAAACCGTCGACTATGCTTTAATCTACGACCTGTCGTACATTAGAGACACTTCTACCAACGAATACCACAGTGGTTACGAGTGCCTCGCTATGCGTTCAGGAAATGAAGGACGCTTTCAGGATTTTAACGAGCACTTCAACGATTCTATATTCATCTCATTCGGTGAACGCTACCCTGGTTTGAATACCGCATCACTTCCTAAGAAAAAACTTAACGCAGTATTGGAAGAACTTGATGCTACAATGGCAAAATGGCAAAAACCAAGTACTGATAAGTACCGAATAATAAAAGATTTCGGTAGCGGTCATTCAAAGATGGTATCGATTTACGGTATGACTCCTCAGCACCTTGAGCAGCCATTAACACAAGATTGGCAACTCAACGCCATTCAGGATACCATTGCCGGAATGCGCTGTTATCAGGCAACAACATGTTATGGTGGACGTAATTATGTGGCTTGGTACAACCCCGATATTCCGATCTCCGACGGCCCCTACGTTTTCGCGGGCTTACCCGGTTTGATTGTAAAAATAAGCGACGATCAAAATTGGTACAGTTTCACGCTAAAGCAGGTAAATTTAAAACCGCACGAGCGCTTTTGGAATGATTACTTTATACTTGCTGCCAGCACGCCCGTCAGTCGGGAGGTATTTGTTCAAACCATGAAAGAAAGAAAAGAAAACCCGAAAATGACGGGCCTAATTGGAAAAGAACCAGAAGAGGTACGTCTTCAAAGGAAAAAAGGATTTGAAAAACGCTTCGATCTACTTCTGGAGCAAAACCACTAGCACCGGGCGTATGCGAAATTACCTCGTCCTTTTCCTAATTTTTCTTGCGCCCAGCTTCATGAGCAACCTCCGGGCGCAAGAAAAACAGCTATCGGGAACGGTAACAGACGAAAACAACCAGCCTCTCCCCGGTGCCAACTTAATGGCTAAAGACGAACCAGAAGGTAATATCTTGAAATTCGCCATCACGAATGGGAAAGGTAGCTACCAATTGAGTCTTCCGCCTGGCCACGATTCGCTCTGGATCACAGTAACCCACCTGAACCAAAGCACCCAAGAGCGGTGGCTCGTAAACGAAACACGGGAACTCGATTGGCAACTTCGGCCCCGCACCTACGACCTTCCCGTTATGGAAATCACCCGCGAGGCCGTGATCCGGCGCGGTGATACGCTGATCTTCGATGTAGCACAGCTGCGAGAGAAGAATGACCAGAACATCGAGCAATTGCTCAAGCGTATCCCAGGTATCACCATAAGCCAGGATGGGCAAATCAGTTATCAGGACCTACCGATTTCCAAGTTCTACATTGAGGGCCTGGACCTCTTTGAAGGGCGCTACGTCATCGCCTCTCGTAACCTGAGTATAGACGCAATACGCGACGTCGAAATACTGGAACGGCATCAACCCATTCGCGCGCTGGACTCCATCATCGTTCCGCCGAACGCAGCGATCAACCTCCGCCTAAAGTCCAGCATTACTTTCGCGGGAACGATGGAGGGTGGACTCGGGCTTTCCCCGGCCCTCTACGACGCTCAAGGTACCGGCTTTGGCTTCACCCGCAAGCAACAGTTCAACGCGCTCGGCTCAGTCAACAACGTCGGGAAGCGACGGGCTAATGATTACCAAAACTTTTACCAAAGTACAGACTTCATCCGCCCGTTACTCTCCCCCACACTCCCCTCCGTTCCTTTCGGCCTGCCAACTGAGGCTTACCTAGACAACCAAGAATACACCGGTAGTCTCAGCTTTTTGCGGAAGATCAGTGAGCAGAATCAACTTAAACTTAACGGGCTCTTTGTCGCCGACGCTATCGATTATCTGGGGCGAAATACCTCCGTCTTTAACGACGGCAATAATGCGGTAGCCTTCGCCGAGCGCTTATCAGCCGAGCAACGGATCAACCGCTTAAATGGTCGCCTACTCTACGAGATCAACCGAAAGCGCTTTTACCTGAACAGCAAGGTGGAGGTAGACACTAACGAAGAGGAGACTCACGCGGACAACTTTGTTAACGAAGCCCCTGTACCAGAGCAATTCGGGCGAAAAGTGCTGAAAATAAACGGAGATTTTCAGACAATTATACGCCGCAAACAAAAAGCATTCCAACTCTCGGGCACACTCGGCTACCGGGAGCGGGACATGGTGTTGTCCGTTACCCCTTTACAAGTTTCGGTGCCAGATTTTCCACTGCTATCGTTAGATTCCGCTCAACAATCAGCACGGCTTACCTCCCTGAATGGCGATGTTTATACCAGCATGGCAACCAGAAAAGGGCACTGGCAAACAAGCAGGCGCGTAGGCCTGGAGTTTGAACGGGAAACCCTTGGCTCCACCCTACGGGAAGAATGGGGCAGAACGGATCAGCTACCCGCCCAGTTGTTTCAGAACGCGACCCGTCAAAGCATTATACGGCCCTATTTCTTCCAGGAGATGAAGCGGGAAACAGACCAGCACTTTTGGGTAATCAAACTACCGCTTTCTTACGACCTATTCACTTACGAAGACCAACTTCGGTCGACGACCGGAAGTTTGCGCCAGAACATCTTAGTTGCCAAGCCCGACCTGAGCTATAGCTACCGTTTTCCTAAAGGGCAATTTCTGTCGTTTAGGTACGGCTTCATGCTCGACTACGCCCGCGACAAACAACTGTTCCAGGGCTATATTCTGCGCCAAAACCGCTTTTTTGACCGCACAGCAGCTGACGTTAATCGTTCTCAAGAACACAATTTTAGCGTTGGCCTGCGAGGGAATAACCCGGCCTTGACTTTTCGCTACAGAACTTCCCTGAGCGCCGATTTCACCACCACCGATCTACTTGCCGAAACGAGCTTTGATGCCACCGGAGAGAGCAATTCCTTAGTTCAAAAACGGAACACCAGGGAGCGCTACTCCTGGGCAACCCGATTGGTGTGGGCCGTTAGTTCCAATACAGATTTGCGGTTAACCACAGATTATACCCTGGCGAACTACCCCATTATACTCAATGGCCAAGTAAGTCGTCAGTTTTACGATCAGGCAAGCCTAAAATTGGAATTTGAACAGGTGTTCTCCAACTCGGTTTTCCGGATGTCCCCTGAGTTGATCCGTACTTTCAACGACTTGGTCGAACTGGTGCAATGGCAGGAAAAGCTGGGGGCCAGCTATTACCAAAAGTTACCCAACAACTGGGGAGCCGCCCGGCTACAGTACACCTACCAAAATTTTCGCAACGACGATCGGGCGGCGGTGACGAACCTGCTGAGCCTGAGTTATGAGCGTAAGGTGTTCAACGAGAATTGGGAATTACTCCTCATGGCGCGTAACCTGCTCGGAACGGAAACGTACCAGTGGTCGGGTATTGATATATATACCGTTTCCAGTTCCTCTTTCCAGCTACGGCCCCGACAGCTATTCGTGAGCCTCAAACGGTCGCTTTAGGGATAAAAATATTGCGTTCCTTAGCGTACTTCCATTGTGCGTTCCGTTATGACTTTTTAGGGCGCGGCCGCAGGGTGCAGAGTTTGTTTTTGGATAGATTAGGAGAGCCCACCGTGAAGTTGTATTCCTGGAAACTTCACCTTGCACCTGCGGCCGCGCCAAAAACTATTTATAGAAATAGATTAGACTTCCTTTCTCGAATTGAAGGGTATCAGACATCTGCATACGTTTCTGGATAAGGATCTCATGCTCGCCTACCGGTAATTCATGGGCTGGAATCATATACAGAAGGCCAAATTGCCCGCGCTCCTTATGGGTTGAAAAACGCGGGTTCACGTCAAGCTGGAGGCTGTCGAGGGAGATGCGCCAAATGCCGCTCATCGCTTTGCGCAGTTCCGTATTGTCAACCTTGGAAGAGGTAGACTTGCCAAGACGAAGACCGCCGCGCAAAACGGTACCGGTAAGGCGCGCCGGAACAAGGTCTGGATAGTGAAATTCCAGTTCGTCGTCGTCGTTGATTGGGATATAAGGGATGAAAAGTTCGAGGTAATTATTGTTCACATAACGGGAAGAAAGTGACGGTCGCCACAGCCGGCTGTTCCCCTCGTAACCTTCATCATCATAAGTACCCGCTAAAACCACCTCCTTGCCTGACTGGAAGTAAGCAGGGTAGTAGGCATGGGTAATGTGTTCATAAGACCAAATAACAAGCGCCGCAAGCATCAGCCCAGGTACCGCAACGGCCAGCCGCCGCCCGAAACGATTATCGATCAGGTTGTAGTAAAGCGGGCGGGAAAAACGAGCGAGCGTAAGCCACCCCATCAAGCGGTACAGGTAATAATAGGGGCGAGCAAGCCATTTTTGCCGCTTGAACCAACCCACCGTAATGAAATCTAACAGGTAGGGAAGGCCGGTAACCAACAGAAATACGGAAATCATGCTATTTACCACGTCCGAAGCATCGTCCCCCAAAATAGAGACAACGATGAAACCAACAGCATTTAAGATCGAAATGAGTAGCGCCAAGCTTAACAATCCAAAAAAGATCAGGAATGCCAAGGAGAACAGTACGCTACAATAGCGTTCCAGCCTTTCGACGTAACCATCGAAACTACCTATCCGTTGTTTCAAGAAGTTGTGAAAACGAGGAAGAAAGTTAAGTTCTTTGTATTCTATATCACCCGATACGGAGCGAAGGCCAATGGTGGCAATCCACATTCCCCGCAGCAGGACATGAAAGATGAGGGTCGTCAGCAAACAGGTAATAGCAATGCGGCTGAAGTCGTAAAAGGCGTCGAGCGTTGAGAAATTTCTTGAGGCCTGCCTCAGCAGAACCAGGTCAGTTTCTAAATCAACAAGTTTTGACCAACCACCGATGAGCAAAAAAATGGAGAAACCACTGATGAGTAGTTCCAACTGCCAGCTCTCCTGCTGAAGAGAGTCTAACCACTTCTTTAATCCTATTTTATTTTCCTCGTCTTTGGGCATAGTTATTTATAGAAGTAAATGGTACGTCCTTGACTCCACTGAAGAGTGTCTGCGACAATCGTCCGGGACCTAACCATCAACTCATGGCGACCCGGCGGCAAATTATGTACGGGAATCATATAAACCACCCCTGGTTGTCGTCGTTCGTGGTGAAAATGGAAAAGGGGCGTGATGTGGCTGTAAAGACTATCGTTGATGTATATCCGGGCTTTCTGGTTAAATGCGGCGAGCGTCTGCGCGTAGTTTGCATCAGGATTACTTAGTTGCCCCATCGAGAAGGCTCCATTCAGTTTAGTGCCCGGGTACTGGCTTAGGTCCAGCGTAGAATCAATCATGAGCAGACGGGGGTCATCTCTTACCGGAACATAGGGAATGAAAGCCTCAACCCAGCCGCTTGGAGAAGCATATTTGCTACTGAGCGTCATTCGCCAGATACGGTCAAATTCGTTGCCTTCTTCATCGTCATAATTATTACTGTCTTGCCAAACCAGGCCGTCTTCTGTCCTGGAAGGGAAGTACCCATATTTAACTTGTTTGACGGACACCCCCACCAGAATTAGAAATATCGTAACGGGCAGCAACAAAGCAAGGCGCCGGCCGAAGCGATGATCGATCAGGTTGTAATACAAAGGGCGGTAAAAGCGTGCAAGGGTAGCCCAGCCCATAAACACGTAGAGGTAGTAATACGGCCGGTTTATCCAAGGGAGCTTTTTCAGCAAGCCAAGGGTAATGAAATCGATAAAATAGATGATGCTAAAAACAATGACCAACATACTTGCCAAACCCGCGCCGCCAAGGATGCCAGTGCCAACCCACTCTCCCCCCCAAGCGAAGTGGTAAACACGCTGAATAATGATGCCCACTAGAGACCAGCTCATCAGGCTGATAAAACAGAACAGAATCAAAAAAGCGATGGTAAAGGCTACGCTACAGTAGCGTTCCAGCCGTTCGATATAAGCGTCAAACGATCCTATTCTTCGCCGCAGCCGCTCGGTAAATTTGGGGCGAAAGTTTAAACCATCAAAATCAATATCTCCGGAAACCGAGCGTAGGCCTACTGCCGCAATCCATACGCCGCGCAGCACAACATGGGCCAGTAAGCAGACCAACAGAGAAAGGTAAGCCGTACGGCTAACGTAATAAACGAAGATTAATATGGAGAAGCTGGCGGAGACATAGTTCATCAGTGCAACATCGTACTCCAGTGCGCTCAACGGAGCCCAACCACCAATAAGGAGGAAAAGGGTAAATCCACTAATTAAGAGTTCCAGCTGCCAGCTTTCTTGCTGAAGGGAATCTAACCAGTTTTTTAGCCTGTTATCGTTTTTATTCTCTGTTCCCTGAGGTTCCATGTGAGGATGAAGATAGGTATTTTATGCTATGAAAAAAGTAATGTGAGGGCGTAGCTTCGCACCAAGACTTAGGCACAGACGAATTAGCACAAATATGGTTTCTAAAGCTTTTAGTCTGGCTAAAGCATTCCATCACCGAAGGAAAGAAATCAAGGCTTCCTGCTTCCAGGCAAGGCTGTCCGAAATTTTAACAACTTGCCGATCCAGGCGAAGCAGGTGTTCCCCGCGGGGCAGATCATAGGTAGGTAGGCTGTAAAGCAGGCCCGGCTGCTTACGGACGGGATGGTCGTAAAACCGCCACACTACGTTATTGACCAAGCTATCGTTGAGGTAGACCCGGTAGATAGTAGTGAGTGCCATTAAGGTACTGTCGGGGTTCCCGGCGGCCTCTTCCATCAAGCGCATCTTGCCCGCGATTGAAAGGGTAGAGGCCGTGAGGGGCGCGAGGTCAGGAAATTTATGCTTCAAAACCTTTTCACTTTTACGGATATGGCTCGGAACGAAAAGCTCCAGATAATCCCGTTCGGCATAGCGGCTGCTCAAGCTGGGGTAAAGCAGGTTCGAACTTCCGCTGCCATCTGTTGACCAAGTGTCAAGATAAGATCCTGGATGAACAACAGAAGTAGAATGACGCTCGTACGAGAAGTTATCAAAGTTCGTCAACTCGAAAGTAGTGAGCAAGATTAACGTAAAAGCGATAGCGGCATAAACACGGACCAATCGTTTCCCAAATCGATTATCAATGATGTTGTAATAAAAAGGCCGGTAAAACCGGGCTAAGGTGATCCAACCGAAGAAGCGATAAATGGGGTAATAGATGTTACGCAAAATTTTGCGTCGTTTAAGCCAACCGAGCGTAAGAAAGTCGACCAGGTACAGCAGTCCCAGCAATAGCATCCCAAAGGTCCAGATAACAAGTAAGACAATCCCTATTACGGCCAATACTCTACCGTTTTGAAATTCTATGGTGCTGTCAAAAGTTCCATCAAAGCCGGTAAAAAAAAGGACGACAAGCGAGAAAACAACCAGAAATAATCCTACGCTAAGAATAGCGAAGAAAAGCAAAAAGGCCAGCGAAAAAGTTATGCTGGCGTTGCGTTCCAGGGTTTCGATGTAGTCATCGAACCTGCCGAGGCGGCGCCTCAGAAAGCGATCATATTTGGGTTGATAATCAAGGGTTTCATGATCAAAGTCTCCGGACACCGACCTCAGACCTACCGCGCCTATCCAAAGGCCCCGAATAATGAGGTGCAGCAGAAACATCCCGATCAAGACCAGGTAGGAGGAAAACGCAAACGTCCAGAACGTAGACATTACACCGGTGAGGGCATTACTACCCATGTTATACACAACAAGCCTGACCGATAGTGCCTGCATGTGCTCGTAGGCACCTAACAGCAAAAAAATTGCCACACCACTGACGATGAGCTCCAGCTGCCAGCTGTCTTCCTGCAATTTATCTAGCCAACGGGACAACCGGTCTTCGGATTTCTTCCGCTCATCTTTGTCTTCAACTGGCTCGTCCATATTCTAAGTGTTCCTTGCCTTAAAGCTAATGGATAAAGCGCAAACCGGCCAGGAGCACTTACCGTGGCGTGTATTAAAGAGCTACACCAATGCATCCGGAATAGACCAGCTGTGACAGCTTTTCTCTCCACGGTCGAGGCGCCGGGAGAGCGTAATATCTATTCATATGATTACAACTACTACGCAATAAATACGCCCTTCCTACTCTTCCAATGCAGCCACCTTCCCCATCCGGCGCAGCTGCCGGGGCAGGGCTGCGTACTCCGCTCCAAGGAAAGCATCAACGAGGGTTTCCGCCAATGCAATCCCGATGACGCGGCCACCGAGGCAAATCATGTTCATGTCATCGTGCTCAACGCCCTGGGCGGCGGAATAAGATTCATTGATAAGGCAAGCCCGAACGTTTTTGATCTTATTCGCCGCAATGCTGGCGCCTACTCCGGAGCCGCAGCAGGCAATACCACGTTCAATCTCTCCCGCGCCAACGGCGCGCGCTAGTGGGACGACGAAATCCGGGAAGTCATCTTTGGCATCGTACTCGAAAGCGCCAAAGTCTTTCACCGAAAATCCTTTTTTTTCAAGGTATGCCTGAAGCTGTTGCTTGAGCTCAATTCCGCCGTGATCCGTTGCAATTCCGATAGTCATCGTATAAAAATTTTAGTCCTGGGCCAAAATTACTTCCTATCTGGCGTAAACCTTACTAAAAGTCGTCACCTTTGATAGATATTGTGTTGTTAGCTTGCAATACTTAGACCTACTATCTGAAATCTCCCCCAACATGCCCAGCAGTCTTGATCCCCACGTATTGGTAATTTTTGGTGCCTCTGGCGACCTTGCCCAGCGCAAACTCGTACCCGCTGTTTTTGACCTCTTCCGGGGCGGCTACTTGCCCGATAACTTTGCTTTACTCGGTGCCTCCCGTACGGATTTCACCGACGAAGACTTCCGCAAAAAGGTCGTCTTTGACAATGAGCACTTTGATCAAAAGAATGCTTCGGACGAAGACGTAAAGGCATTTTCAGAAAAGCTCTTCTATCAAGACCTCGCTTCATACGATTCAGAAAAAGACATTGACGCCCTCGGCAAGCGCTTGAAAAAGCTGGACAAAGATCTTGGTGTAGGCCAAAACTACATCTTCTATTTATCTACGCCACCGAAACTATACAGCACGATCCCCAGCGCGCTCGCCAAAGCCGGGCTAAACGAAAATGAGGAAGGTTGGTCTCGCCTCATCGTTGAGAAACCTTTTGGCTACAATGAAGAGTCGGCCATAAAACTCAATAAAGACATCCAGTCTCATTTCCGGGAAGACACCATTTACCGGATTGATCATTACCTGGGCAAAGAAACGGTGCAGAACCTACTGGTGACCCGCTTCGCCAACGGATTCTTTGAACCACTTTGGAACCGCAACTACGTACAGTCCGTACAAATTACTGCTGCGGAGACGGTGGGGGTTGGTAGCCGTGGTGGATACTATGACGAATCTGGAGCGATGCGAGACATGGTCCAGAACCACCTGCTTCAGGTACTTGCCCATGTAGCAATGGAGCCACCAATCCGTGCTGACGCCCCCAGTATCCGGGACGAAAAACTAAAGCTATTCAAATCACTGCGCCCCATCACGAAAGGAGACGTGAAAAACCAGGTCATCCGGGCGCAGTACACTGAAGGGCAGACCAAGTCCGGAAATGTCGTCTCCTACCGCGACGCCAAAGGGGTTCCGGATAACAGCAAGACTGAAACTTACGTCGGGATGAAATTCTTCATCGACAACTGGCGCTGGGCGGGTGTACCGTTCTTTGTCCGGACGGGCAAGTGCCTTCCACTGAAGCTGACCGAGGTTGTCATCACTTTCAAGAACCCTCCCCAGGCACTCTTCTCCGAATACGACGATTACGCCATGAGCTGCGATAACCAATTGATTATTAGAATCCAGCCCGACGAGGGTATGGCGCTGGAGTTCGGCATGAAAGTACCCGGCGAAGGTTTCCGAGTCAAGAATGTAGACATGGACTTCTTCTACCGTGACCTTACGAAGAACGACGTCCCTGCCGCCTACACCCGTCTGCTGCTCGACTGTATGAAAGGCGAGCCAACGCTCTACGCCCGTGGTGATAGTGTCGAAGCCGCCTGGGCCTTTATCGACCCCATCCTCCAGGCCTGGGACGCGAACGAAGTTCCACTATACAGCTACACGGCCGGAACATGGGGGCCACTACAGGCCAACGCCCTCTGGACTGGCGAGGGGCCAGGCTGGCGCAACCCAACGGATACCCTTACGGAGAAGAAGCATTACACGAAGCTGTAAATGACGATGAAGACCGATAAAATAATTTACTGGATCACAACGGGTATCACGTGCGCCATCTTCGCCTTTTCGGCGGGGATGTACATCATGAAGTACGAGATGATCGCGGGTTTCTTCCCGGTGCTCGGCTTTCCAGCGTGGTTGGTCGCTCCGCTGGCGGCAGCTAAAATCCTTGGCATCGTCGCCATTCTGACGAGGAAGGTGAAGGTACTGACCGAGTGGGCCTACGCCGGCTTCTTCTTTGATGCCGTACTGGCCCAGGCTGCGCACATTGACCATGGCGACGGGTGGATGCAGTTGTCTCTGCTGGCCATTGTCGCTACCATCCTTTCGCGGATTTACTACGGCAAGGTGTTTGGTATTTAGGGCGCGGCCGCGGGTGCAGGGGAAGGTTTTGGAGGAAAGCTTCAGCTCCGGTCGAAGCCTTCCAGGCTGAGTTCTTAGGTCGCGGAAGCGACTACTTGCTTTTCAAGCGTACACAACACTCGCCCTGGATAAAGTCTTTACGGTAAGACTGATTATCCGTAAATTACAGACCGACTCCTTAAGCCAAAACCTTATGCGCCTCTCCCTGCTCTTCGTCACCTTACTTTGCACCTGCGGCCTCGCCCAAAGTCAGACCACCTCCTCGCCAGCAGACCAGGATCACATCCACAGCATATTCTTTGGCGGTGGCAGCTATTACATCGTCCCTGATGAAGCTGCACGGCTGAAACAATTCCTTGACGAGATTCCCAATCTAGATGCCTACGAAATCGAGATTCAGGGCCATACCGACGATATTGGCAACCGGGAGTACAACCTGCGCCTCTCCGATTTTCGTGCCCGGATGGTTCGCGATCGCCTCATCGCTTACCCCCTGCAACCGGAAATGATGCAGATGTTACCCCTCGGCGAAGACGCCCCTAATTTCGACAACAGCACCTGGGAAGGTAAGCTCAGTAACCGACGGGTAGATGTGATTCTGAAGCGGATTGTTTTTTAAACCTAAGCTAATTTCGAGTAGCTTCGCGCCTTCAAATTCGCCATCCGCCAATGACTGACCTAACCGCCATTCTGCAGTGCCCCATCACGGGTAATCACCTACGTAGCATCCCCAAAGAACAGTTTGCGGCGCAGAGCATCCCAATGGATTTTTCAGGGTTCGGCACTATTCAGGAGGGTTACGTCGATACTTCTAATTGTTACTTCTACCCCGTCTTCGAGGAGATCATTGTTCTGCTGGCAACCTACGCTGTATACATCGGTCCGGGCGAAGACCCCCGGCCTGCACTTTCGTTCGATAAGCAACGCGTTTTCGATTACTACAACGAGATCAGCTACGAGGTAAAAGACGCCATGACGGTATACGAAGACAGCGGCAAATGGGTAGATTATCGCCCGGTAGCCGCTGACTACATCAGCGCTTGTTTCCGCCGCGCGGCCAACTATTTCGCCCCGGAAGGAAAGTACCTACTGGATGTCGCCTCCGGGCCGATCGGGCTGGAAGAGTACATGTCCCTTTCCAACGGCTACGATGTGCGTATTTGTGTTGATATTTCCGTAAACGCGTTGTTGCAGGCGCGCAATAACGTCCGTAAGGCAGGCAAGAAAGGCGTGTTTGTTTGCGGAGACATCACCAATATCCCGCTGCAGGAAGGTGTATGTGATGCCGTCCTCTCGCAACATACCTTGTACCACATCCCGAAGGACGACCAGCAAACAGCCGTGGAGGAAATGTACCGGGTGGCGGCTCCGGGCGCATCGGTCGTCATTGTTTACAGTTGGTTTCACCACTCCTGGTTCATGAACCTTTCCTTACACGCAGTTCAGCTTTACCGCATTTTCCGTCACCTGGCCGGGAAGGTGTATGTTCGGCTGGTGGATTCTAAACCCCGCCTGTATTTTTACCCTCACAGCCCGGGCTGGTTTCGGCGGACGTTCGCTTTTGGAAAAGACATCGAATTCTATTGCTGGCGGAGTACCAATAAGACCTTCCTGCGGATGTACGTGCACAAGTGGCTGTTTGGCAAACAACTGCTGGCCCGTTTGCAGCGACTGGAGGAGAAACACCCTAAGTTTATGGGCAAGTTCGGAGATTATCCGGTGATCGTTATTCCTAAAAAGTAGTTACTCTATTCCTCAGCGGCCAATAATTAAAGGTAAATCAGCCCTCGAAAAGGTAAAATTACCTCAACAATTTGTTTTACAAACAAAAGAAACTATCTTCGCTATGTCAAATAACTTCTCCATGATAGACACATTACTAAAAAGTTCTTTGAACAAAGGGGATACGTCTCTCAAAAAGCTCTTTGCTGAAAAGTTAAGTACATCTGGTCTGACAAAAACCCAATATGAAGAGATGAGTGGGATTGCCCGTAGGTCTCTTGATGGAATACTGAATAGCACCTCAAAACAGACAGACGTTGTTAACTTACTAAAGTTGGGTGATTTTATAGGAATTGAACTGGAAGAACTGGTTTCAATCTATTTTTCGAGTCGCCCCAAGGAGGAAATCCGATCATTAAACCAAGCAAGAATGCTTACTTTCTTAAACGAAAATTTTGATATTAAGCAACTTGAAAAAATGGGTTTTTTGAAAAGAGGGATGTCTCCTGAAGAATCATTTAGCCGAATATGTACGTATTTTGGATTTACAAACCTATCAGATTTCGACACTAAGCTAGATGATGTTTTATACAGCAGAACCAAGAAACCTTTCAACGAAAAAATGAAAGATTTTTGGATAAAGGCATCTTACAAATACTTTGAGCTATTAGACAATCCAAATGAATACGATAGAGATAGTTTAGTTCGACTTATTCCAAGCATTAGACCTTACACGATGAATGTAAAAGATGGCCTAACTACTGTTTGCAGAGCTTTATTTAATATTGGGATAACAGTCGTATATCAACAATTAGTCCCAACAACACATATTAGGGGTGCTACTTTCATCGTAAATGATAAACCTTGTATAGTGTTGACAGATTACATGAAAAGCTACCCTACAATTTGGTTTGCTCTTATTCACGAGTTACATCACGTGTTATATGATTTAGAAGAATTGCAGAGAGTGAGATATCATTTGTCTGGAGATCCAGATCTATTTTTGATTCAAGAGGAGAAAGCCAACAGCTTTGCTTCTGAATATCTTTTTTCAAAAGAGAAAATGAACTTCATTGAACCAATGATTCATTCTCCTACTATTGTTAATCGATTTGCAGAAAAATGCCAAATACATCCTTCTATAATCTATTCTCAATACCAGTTTCGGCAAAACGAAAAAGGAAATAACTATTGGGGTGCCTTCAAAAAATTCTTCCCGAACATTAAGGAAGCAATATTGCCCTTAAATGCTTCTCTATGGGAGGTAGAATCATTAGATGAAGCATCATTACAACTTAAAAAGGTACTAAACTCAATTTAATATGAAAAATAAAGAAGTTAAGAAAGACAACACTAAAATCTCTAAGGAAGAGATTGAACGTAGAGAAATTTTAAATAAAGCCGATGAAATAAAAGGAGAGCAAATTAAACTCGACCTTTTTGCAGGAACAGTCTCCTTAGAAAATGAAGCTAAGTTACTTTTAGGTACTGCTATAGATGATCCTGAAAAGAAACACAAACTCTACTATGACGGCTTAGAAAAAATATTGAAGAAGTTTCTTCCAAAAGATAAGCAAGGCAAAGAAATTTCAAGAATGATTAGAGATGAGAAGTTGGTTTTCTTGAACCGAGGAGCGGCCCGAGGGCCTGATGGTTTAAGGGGAAGCGACAGTAGAATGGCCCATATTGAGGACATCGAAACAGCCATTGATCTTGTAGGCGACTGGTTGTCGCAGAAAGGCACCTATACCGATTTGTACATGGCTTTTTACAACTTAAACGAAAGCTTAGGTTACGGACATCAAGAGTAGCATCCTGCGATCGCGCCAAAAAATAAACTTTCAATAAAAAATGAAAGTTTCTGCAACCTAGCTCGCATACACTTGTTGAATTAGCCATAACAATAGCATATGAACTCCGCTGACCTCCTAGAACGTGCCCTGAATAAAGAATGGCTTTCTGCCGAAGAAGGCGTGTTTCTACTTGAAAACGCCGATACGGCCGACCTGATGTATGTGGCTAATCAGCTGCGTTTTCAGGCTGTTCCCGAAAAGGATGTGACCTGGATTATAGACCGCAATTCTAATACGACCAACGTCTGTATTGCCAACTGCAAGTTCTGCAATTTTTACCGCAGGCCCGGCCATGAGGAGTCTTACATCACTTCAATCGAAGAATACAAAGTAAAGATTGAAGAAACCTTTGCCTTTGGAGGTGAACAGCTTTTGCTACAAGGAGGGCACCACCCTGACCTCGGTTTGGAGTACTACTGCAAGCTCTTCAGCGAGCTAAAAGAGCTCTACCCTAACCTGAAGCTTCACGCCCTCGGTCCGCCCGAAATCGCCCACGTAGCGAAGTTGGAAAAAATGAGCCACTACGACGTGCTTAAGGCCCTCAAAGAGGCGGGGCTGGATAGCCTGCCCGGCGCAGGTGCGGAAATTCTGAGCGACCGCGTCCGCCGCTTGATCTCGAAAGGAAAGTGTGGCGGTGAAGAGTGGCTGGATGTGATGCGCGCAGCGCACCAGTTAGACATCACCACCTCGGCGACCATGATGTTTGGCCACATCGAGACCAACTGGGAACGGATGGATCACCTCGTGCGGATGCGGCAGGTGCAGTCCGAAAAGCCAGCCCACGCCAAGGGCTTCCTGGCCTTCATTCCCTGGCCCTTTATGGACGAAGACACCATTCTGAAAAAGATCAAACGTGCCCGCAATACCGTTACCGGAGACGAATACCTACGGATGATTTCCCTGAGCCGCATCATGCTGCCCAACGTAATCAATATCCAAGCGAGCTGGCTGACGGTAGGTAAGGAAGTGGCGCAACTTTGTTTGCACTCCGGTGCCAATGACTTCGGCTCCATCATGATCGAAGAGAACGTTGTCTCCGCAGCTGGTGCCCGCTGGCGGTTTACGGCTGATGGTATTCAGGAGGCAATCAAAGAGGCCGGATTCCGGCCGCAGCTGCGGACGCAACAGTACGAGTATCGGGAGTTGCCAGAGAATATTAAGCAGCAGGAGTTGGATGCTGTTGAGATGATTGTGGACTAGGTAGTGCGTAAGAAATATTTTTTGACGGTAGTCCTTTGCTCAGAACTTATTGATTATTAAGCCTTAGCGAGATCAAGTGTTGTAAAAAATGCTTAGATTTAAGTTTACACACTTAGATTCAACTACACACTTATGCGTTCTCTCCTATTTCTTCTTGCCCTGATTGGAGCGGGCTTCCTGGCAGCACAAGTCACCATTCTTGACGTAGATTTTGAAAGAGATACTCCTCTTCAGCTACCAAGAACCAGCCTTGGAGAATCCGATAATCCTTCGGGATTATTCGGTCGCTTAAGCGATATTTCCATCCGCCAGTTTGGCGGAGACAGAGGCATGTCTGAAGCAGCGGGGCTTGTGACGATGATCGACGTTCATCATCTATTTCAGGGCTCCGTACGGGAGATCGAATTTGATGCTGTAAATTTTACCGAACCGATCAATTCAGGCGAAGTGGAGGTCTCTTACGATTTCATCGTTGAGCATTCTGATTTCGGCGTTGGCGGTGCTTACCTCCGGAATTATGGCACCAACTTTGAAAGCTTTGCGGACCTTGTGATTATTAAAGAAGGGGGAATATTTCATATTGGCCCGCTGAGTTATGCAACCGACCCCGAGGGAGAAATTGACATGAACAACATGATACAACTACCAATTCTGCAGTGGTATCGTTTGACCGTAAGACTTGATTTTAATCAGGGTGCTACAACGGTTTTGATTAACGGCCAGGAGATTGGCCCTGCAACAAGCTTTGGTGAAGTGCCGGGAGAGGGTTTTATTGGTAGTTTACTACACTGGGGAGAAGACTACTCCGGGGCAATGTGTATTGACAACTTCAGAATTTCAGTTGACAACACAGCCCAGACGGCCCTACCGGTTTCATGGTCTGGCGTACATGCAGAATGGGCAGACGATTGTGCTTCTGTTGCCATTAAATGGCAAACCGAAAGGGAAGAATCCGTTGCGGGTTTCCAGCTACAACGGCTGGCTGGAGGACAGCGCTGGGAAAACGTTGGTGAGCGCATTCAGCCCGGCAGCTCAATCTACAGCCTGAACGATAGGCAGGCAAAAGGAAGCCAACCGTTTTACCGCATACGCCAAACAGACCTGGACGGAACAGCGTATTACTCTAACGTTTTCCAACCCGCTGCAAATGATTGTGATCAGGGCAAAGTACTGGACATATTCCCAAACCCTGCTTCTATAGAGTTACAGCTTACAAGTAAGGTTGACACAAGGAGTGACTTTCGGATCATTAATGTTTCGGGAAAGGAAGTCTTGCGGGGCAAACTAACGGGGGAACTAACGAAGATTTCCATTGCTGCCTTCCCTTCTGGGATTTATTGGCTGCAGAGCTTGGATCAGAGTTTGCGATTTGTGGTGGATTAAATTACACACAACGCCACCAGCTCGCCAACCACAAGACGGAGCAATCTAATCCATCACCATACCGCCTGACTCACCACTGCCCGGCCCTAACGCAACAACTCGATCTGCCGCGGCAATCAAGGTATTATTATGCTCGATAAAAAGTACGGTATCTCCACGATCAACTAGCGATTGGAAGACATTGATCAGCGGCAGTATGTCAAAATAATGAAGCCCGGTACTCGGTTCATCGAAGAGATATAGAGTGGCACCTTTTCGTTTTTGCATCATTGATTTGGCCAGTTTCAGGCGTTGAGCTTCACCACCAGACAAGGTATTGCCAGCTTGGCCCAGAAGTAAATGTCCAACGCCTACTTGCTGGAGAACAGCTAATTTTTCCATGATGGGTTCCTCAACGAAGAACGCTATCGCTTCTTGTACAGTCATACATAGTACCTCACCAATTGAATGCGCTCTGTAGGTGCACGCCAGGACCGTATTGTTGTAACGCATTCCTTGGCAGGTATCGCAGGTGAGCCAGATATCGTTCATGAAATCCATGCTGGTTTTCAGCTTTCCGTGGCCGGCACAAACGGGACACTTTCCCTTTTTACTCTGATAGGAAAAGTCGGCTTTCTTTAAGCCGGCCGTTTTTGCTGAGGTTGTTTTTGAAAACAGCCCCCTAAGTTGCTCTATAATTCCGGTATACAATGCAGGAGTACTTAAGCGGTTTTGACTAAGCGCCGTTTGATCAATAAGCAAGACTTCGTCAAATTGATCTACCCCATTTAAGGATGTACAATTAACCGGCCGCCCCTGTAGCCAGGAACGGTACAGCACTTCTTTCACCAGGCTTGATTTTCCACTCCCGGACACGCCCGTGATGGCGGTTATTTGTCGGGCATCAAAGCTTACGTCAATGTTTTTCAAATTATTGGCGCATGCTCCCTTCACGCCAAAGGGGAAGCCTTTTTCGTTTTGCGGCTTAGGGCTAGTGATGCCTATTTCTTGAAACATCCTGTAGGTTGCCGATGCTTTTGCCTGCCCGAGATCGGTGACCTTTCCTTGATAGATCACTTCGCCGCCCAGTCTTCCCGCTCCGGGGCCCATTTCAATCAAGTGATCCGCACCTCGGATAAACGATGGGTCGTGCTCTACTACGACCACGGTATTTCCGTTGGCAACAATCGTTTTTAATACTTTTAACAGGGCCGCGACTTGCGCCTCGTCCAGTCCGATGGTGGGTTCATCCAAAACATAGGTAACGCCAAACAAGTGGGTAGACAATTGCCCCGCAAGCGTAACCCGCTGGCGTTCTCCTCCGGAAAGGGTACTTACTGCTCTGTCTAAACTCAGGTGGCCTAAACCAAGCTCAACAATGGCATTCAAGGATTTTTTGACGCTTGGCAATACCGCCTTGCTAATGGCCAGTACTACCGGATCGACCCGCCCCTCTATTCTATCCAGCAGTTCCAAGCAAGTAGTAATGCTCAATTGAGAAAGGGCATGGATATTCTTGCCCAAAAAGGTGGTGCTTAACAGGGCCGGCTTCAGCCGACTACCTTGGCAGGTAGCGCAAACAACCTGGTGCAACAATTCTTCCACCCCCCTGATGTTCTTGTTGTGACGCTTGCGCTGGTATTCCTCATCAATGTAATTACAGAGTCCCAACCATTTAGCAGAAAAAGACTGTGTCCCGGTCCTTGATTTGGTGCTAAAAGCCCAAGTCACATCCCAGGCTGCGTCCCCCGTACCATATAGTATGGCGTCTTTTACCTCAGCCTTTAGCACTTTCCAGGGCTGATCAATATCCCAGTGCTTTTGTCGGGCGACCTCTCTCAGCGTTGCGATGAACTGGCCATTAACATCGGCATAATAGTCAACCACTTTGTTCACCGAAAAGGCCCCTTCCAAGAGAGCTTTACTGGGTTCAATAATGACCTTATCTGGGTCACATTTGCGCTGCACGCCGAGGCCTTCACAATCAGGACATGCACCAAGATGGTGGTTGAAAGAAAAGTGTTGCGCCGTAAAAACCTCCCCTTCCTGCTGAGCAATTCTCGAATACAATAACCTAAAGGCATTGTATACACCCGAAAGTGTCCCAACTGTTGATCGTTTCGAGGGCGCTCTTCCCTTTCTATTGATCCCGATGGCGGGGCCTAAGCCGGAAAAAGAGGCTATCTCTGCTTCACTGTTCTGCTGGAGGAAGCTTCTGTTGTAGGTCGAAAGAGACTCCGTAAAGCGCGCGTTGGCTTCAGCAAAAATGGTGTCATATACCAGAGAAGATTTTCCGCTTCCGGAAACTCCGGTAACCACCGTCAACCGTCTCTTAGGAATGCGAACATCAATATTTTTAAGCCCGTGGGTTGTCACACCACTCAATACAATTTCCTGTTGAACAGCGATGGCGGGCGCTTGGAGGGGAGCTTCCCGTGTGGCTTCTTCGGAGACGGTGCCAGGAACGCCCTGATAAACAACCCTGCCGCCCGCTTTACCACTTTTAGGGCCGAGCTCAATATGCCAGTCGCTCCAACTAACCACCTTCTCGTCCTGCTCAATACAGACGATGGTATTGCCCTTCTGCTTAATGCGGTCAAACAGTAGTAGCAGTGTTCTAATGTCATTATCATGTAGCCCAATACTTGGCTCAATAATCACGTACAGGGTGTCTCCGGTATCCGTCTTCTGAAGTTGGTTAGCAATCTTGATACGCTGTGCTTCACCGCCCGAAAGTGTTGTCGAGGACTGCCCAAGCGTTAGGTACCCAAGGCCTATTTCTTGTAGTATTTCAAGACCTTTTATGACCTTCTTTTGATCTCCAAAAAAGGTTACCGCCTCATTGACCGACAACCTATACGTATCCGCAATCGACAATCCGCGGTACTTAACTTGAAGTGTTTCCTCGTTAAATCGATCTCCATTACAAGTACCACAAACCAGGTCTACATTGCCCAAAAAGTGCATACCGATCTGCGTTTTCCCTGCGCCCTGACAAGTCTCACACCTTCCCCCTTTGTTGTTAAAAGAAAACCGTGACTTGGTATACTTTCGAGCTTTTGATTCAGGCAGGCTGGCGTAGAGATCACGAATATGATCTGATATCCCTAAGTAGGTAGCGGGGTTACTCCGGGGTGTTTTCCCAATGGGTGAATGATCGATAAAGATCAGCTTATTGATCGCTTCGATGTTTTCATGACCGCTAAGCTTTGCGGGGGAACCGCCTTTGAGTCCCAACTGCTGGCGCACGGCTTTAAGCAAGGTCCCTTTCACCAAACTTGATTTCCCAACTCCCGATCGTCCACTAACGACGTTGAGTTTCCCGAGCTGAAATGCAACATCAATATTCTTCAAATTCCTTTCACAGCAACCATTCAGACGGATAGCCCTGCTTGTTGTTTCAGATGGAGATATGATCTTCTTAGCCGGGCTTTTAATCGCCCGGTAAGTAGGGCTAACCTCCTTCAAGTCCTCTCGTTGGATGAAATCTGAAAGTGGACCATTAAAAATAAGTGCCCCACCATTGACGCCAGCTTGTGGACCAATCTCAATAAAGTGATCCGCACACGCAATGGTGTTCAGGTCATGCTCAACAACAATAACGGTGTTCCCTTTTTTGACAAGTTGTTTCAGGTGAAAAATCAACCTTTCATTCTCTTCCCGGTGTAAGCCGATGCTCGGCTCATCAAAAACGTACAAGACATCACTCAAGGGAACCAAAATCTGATTCGCCACCCGAATCCGTTGAACCTCGCTGGGGCGAAGTGATTTTGAAGGACGATCCATCGTCAAATGGCCCAATCCTAAATCTTCCAGCAAGTCAATTTGAGCTGTAAGCTTATGGACAATCTCCCGCGCTACAACTCCCCAACTATTAGACTGCATCCAGGATTTAAGCTCGCTCAATTCCAATGCTACAACTTCTGCAATTGACTTACCCTGAACAGAAACACTTAAAGCATCATTATTCAAACGTGCGCCGTCACACGCCGGGCAGGTCACTGCATGCACGTACTTAAGAATATTGGCATTCCTATCTCTTCTCAGAATATCGGACATGATCGGAATCATTCCTCTATAATAACCTTCTTGCCGGGGTTTTGCCTTGATGCCTTTCCACTTCAAGCGGGATTCAAGGCTATGTTTTCCGAAGGGAACTTTGATCTTATCGCTCCCGTATAAAACCACTTCGCGCTGAAGGTCCGTCAGTTCATTCCACGGAATATCGACACTGAAGCCTTCGGCTTCGCATACCTGGTTGAGTACATCAATGGTCACCTGCGAGTACATGATGTACCCATTGGGTAATGTGGGTGCCAAAGCGCCTTCTCTGATTGATTTTTCAGGAAAAGTGATCAGGCGGTTCAAGTCTATTTCTTCCTGTTTCCCAATACCGTTGCAATGTTTGCATTTGCCCACTTCAGAATTGAAGGAAAAGAGGGCGCGCGAAAGTGAGATACGCTTACGTGTGGTTCCCGTCCTGGCGAACAACAAGCGCAGCAGGTCATAGATGTCTGACATTGTCCCAACGGTAGACCGCGCGTGCATACCCGTTGTCCGTTGCCCAATCGCAATAACCGGCGAGAGCCCTTGAATTTCCTCTACATCAGGCTGGTTCAATTTCCCTACGAACTGTCGGGCAAAAGAAGGTAACGTTTCAAAGTATCGGCGCTGGCCTTCTTTGGCAATGATTTCAAACACGAGGCTCGATTTTCCCGACCCCGATACTCCAGCCACAACGATGAATTTGTTGTGCGGAATAGTCAGTGAAATATTCTTCAGGTTATTTGTCTTTGCTCCCCGAACAACTATTTCCGGTCGTCCCTTTGAAATCATGTTGCGAAATTACTGAATCGATTTCGGACAATAGAGTAGTAGATTACTGCTTATAGCAAATCAGGCGCGGCCGCAGGTGCAATGAAAGCTGAAAGAGCGTGTCTTTAAAACATAACATTGCACCTGCGGCCGCGCCCTATGAAGCTTACGAAAGCGGCTTATTCAGCTATGGCCAATATTCTAGTGTAGTAAGTCTTGAGAGAAATTCATTACGATCAGGTTAATGACAAAGCACCAGTACTTCTTTTAGCGAATTTTCGCTAGCACCGGTCGAATTCTCATCCCAGTTCATCGACAACCCCATGTTTTTAACAAAATCGAGCCTGAGTTTTGCCTCCGACAAAGGGTGATCAAGCGCAGTTCAGCGAACAGAATTTGCAGCAGCGCTATCACTCTATAAATCCATCACCTCTATCAATTTACGTAACGATGAGTCATACAATAATCGACCACTCCAACAGTAAGTCCTTCTTCAACATGGCCTGGATTGCCTTCATTATAGCTACCGTCGGCACCCTTGCTGGCATCGTCTTACTCGAAAGCAGTCTGGCAACAAAGGGTTTCCTTGCCATGGGTTTCGTCTTCACGGTCAGCGCCTGTTTCACACTGGCGAAGGTTACTCGGGATCGCCACGAATCCGAGCGGCTGTACAACAAAGTCGAGCGCGCGAAGACCGAGCAATTTCTTAGTGAGAAGGAAAACCCTGGAAGTAGTTTTTAGACTTCAGGCTAATGGGGACACAGAACGCAAGCCATAATTTGTCCTTCATCAGCCAACAAACCGACAATCAATCTCCCCATCCGGGCGTATCTTACGCGTATCTACCCGCTATTTTTTATAGGGTAGATACGCTACTTCGACACGAATCAGAAGCTGTCAGACTTTGATAGAATCAACTACGATACTACTGAATACTGATGAGTGAAAAACGCTACCTGGTCGAAAAAAGAAGCCCATGAACATCCATAGTACATTATACCGCACGTCTTGCCTGCTCTTATTTTATCTCCTAGCCATTCCCTCATTTGTCTGGTCCCAGGATGAGAACTGTATGGCTACAACACTGGAAGACTTTTTCATTTGCTACGGAGGTACTGCTGCTTTTGGCACCCATTCCGTAGAAGCCTTAACGGCTTTCATCGAAGCAGAAGATGCTATTGTAGCCGGCGACTATACCGAAGCAAAAACGTTGATCGACGCCGTCTTCGCCGCCCACCCTAAAGGAGATAATCAGTGGTGGGGCGTGTTTAATGATGTGAACGGATCAAATACAGGCACCCCACACGCCTACTACGGCTTGCGGATGATGGAGGACATCGTTGATTATCACCTCAACAACAGTGGTACCGTTGAAGCCCGCAAAATAATTATGAAAACCGTGACGTGATTCTGCTCTTTTCTTCCAGCAGTGAGGCGGGCCTTATTTCCACTACGGTTAACGGACAAGAGCTGGTGCTTAGCGGAGCAGAAAGAGGGAGTGTAACCATCCATGTGATGGGGCTTGATGCGAATGGAGGCTTGGTAACCGATGATTTCGTCGTTCAGGTCGGCACCGTCTCCAACGATGACGTCGGGGAGCTTCGCACTATTTCATTTTCACCCAACCCTACACAAGACTACATCACCATTTCAGGAGAGGTCTCCGAATACGACATCTCCGTTTTCTCCATACACGGCTCATTCTTGCAGAGGCTCCCTGCCCCCGGCGAGGAGTCCCGGATTGACCTAAGCGCCGAGCCCAACGGGGTATACCTTATCAAGCTTGTCCATAAAACTAAAGGGTGGGCGAAACTCGAAAGAGTAATTAAATATTAAGGGAAAACTCTAGTGGTTGCGCCTAATAAACAGGGCTACCAGCGCGCAGGTGCGATGAAGGATTAAAGGCATTGGTCTTAACCTACTGGTTTGTCAATATTTTCAGTACGTCAAGTGTCCGTACATTTAGGCTGAATTCTCCAGACCGCCCATAAAATATGTCTACCACTAAAACAATCATTCTTGCCGTTGTTTGCCTTCTCGCTGGTCTCGCCATCGGCTGGGGCCTTACCGGTACCGAAGCTAAGGCCACCGATATTCGTTGGAAATACGGCGACGCCGAACTTGTCATCGACCTGGAAAAAGATATGGCCGACGACGAGACCCTGATGAACAAGATTTTCAGTAAAGAATACTCCGCTGCTGGCGCGACCAACTGGTTGAAAGAAAAGCATGATCTATTTTACTTCGCCGACCCAGAGCTTTCTGGCAAGTTAGCGGAGCTAGAGTACGAATCCGCCGCTGCACGAGAACTAAGAGAACTGCGGGAAAAGCGCCTCGGCCCCTGGGCGTACCAGGCACAAGAAGTTAAAGTAAGCATTCCGGAGCGAGAAGTGCAGCCCTTCAGTGGCTACGCCAACGTCTGTGAATCGGGCATCTTTTTCCGGAAGAAGATCGAAGTATTCCTGCCAGATCGCCCGGATAAAAAGATCACCCTGCAGGCATCCGGGCGTTATGCCTGCCCTGAAGGTTATAAATTCCCCGACATCCAACTTAGCCGAGAAGACGCAAAGAAGCTTTTCGGTTATACCGATTTCAGCAAATATGAGACTGCTGCCGCAGTTGTAATCCAGGAATAATAAAGAGGGAGGAAGTAGAAGGGAGTACAGGTGAGAGGATATTGAACTGGTTCAAACTCCAGACAACGTTCTGGAGGCGTAACAAAACTTTACGCCCATCCTTTATTCCCTTTACCCTTTCTTACCTTTCTTACCTTACCTTGCACCAGCGGCCTCGCCCATAAACGTTTGTTACATCATGCAAAACTTCCAAAACAAAGTAGTTGTCATCACAGGTGCGGGGTCAGGCATCGGGCGCGAACTCGCCCGGCAATTTGCCACAGAAGGCGCCAAACTTGTGCTGAATGATTGGAACCAGGACGCACTCTTGGCCACTTGGGACGAACTCCCCGAAGCCAGCCGGGGCTACATGGAAGCCTTTGATGTTGGTGATCGCCTGGCCGTAGAAAATTTTGCCGCCGCCGCCCACAAAGCGCTGGGCGAAATCGACGTTGTGATCAACAACGCCGGTATAACCCAACAAATCACCCCCGCCATCTACGGAACGATAGAAGACTACGAAAAAATTCTACAGGTCAATCTATGGGGTGTCATTTATGGCTCCTTAGCATTCTTACCTCACTTACGCGAGCACGACGGTGGCTGCCTGGTGAATATCAGCAGCGTCTTCGGGCTAATGGGCTGCCCCGGCCAGGCTCCCTACTGCGCTAGTAAGTTTGCCGTACGTGGCTTCACCGAAACCCTGCGCGTGGAAATGCGTGGTACAGGTTTGCAGGTTGTTTGCGTCCACCCTGGAGGCATCAAGACCAACATTGCGCGCAACGCGATGGTCAATAACGAAACTGCGCACGAACGGTTCGTCAATCGCTTTGATAAAATGGCAAAGACTACCGCTCCTCAAGCTGCAGCAACAATAATCAACGGCATAAAGCGCGGAAAAAACAGGATTACCATCGGCTCAGACGCTCGCTTTATTGACAAAATAACCCGGCTGATGCCCGAGAGCTACGAACGTATATTACAGCGCGGATTTGATCGGGCAAAGTTCCTGACCAAGCGATAATTTAGAATAGAAAGATAAAACCCTGACAAATTACTCGCCAAATGACCCAACATCAACTAAGCGCCTACGCACACCTGCTCGTAAACTACTGTGTTAGTCTCCAGGCTGGCGAACGACTTTTCATTAGCTCTACCGTTCTCGCCGCACCACTACTTACCGAAATCAAAAAAGAAGTACTGAAAGCTGGCGGTCATCTGGAATACAGCCTTTCCGTAGAAGGGGCTGCGGCGGCGATGCGCGACTACGGCAGTGTAGAACAATTCGCCTATGTGCCCAGCCTCTACCGAACGGCCATCGAGGAATTTGAAGCCTACATCAATATCCGTGCTCCCTTTAGTTTGCGGGAAGCACCGGCAGCACCGGCACTTCGCGAAGCCAGCCGCGCAGCTATGGGCCCAGTACTGAAAACCTATTTCGAACGTACTGCGGACCGGCGGCTGAAACGAAGCCTTTGCGTCTTCCCCTGCCCCGCTTTGGCCGAGGAAGCCGGAATGAGCCTTGAAGAATACACCGCTTTCGTTGCTCAAGCGACCAAGATCGACCAGCAAGACCCCCGCGCCGCCTGGCTAGAAGTCCGAAAACGCCAACAAGCGGTCGTAGACCATTTAAACAGCTGCTCCACTTTCCGCTACTTCAATGATAAAACCGACATTACCTTTACTACCAACGGTAGAACCTGGATCAACTCCGACGGACAAACCAATATGCCCAGCGGTGAAATATACACCAGCCCGGAAGAAAACTCTGCTAATGGTCACATCTATTTTGACTATCCCGCCATCCGCAATG
This sequence comes from uncultured Lewinella sp., assembly GCA_964410795.1. Taxonomy (GTDB): domain Bacteria; phylum Bacteroidota; class Bacteroidia; order Chitinophagales; family Saprospiraceae; genus Neolewinella. The sequence goes on from CAYPIM010000009.1 coordinate 32,922, forward strand.
GCAAAACGGTAAAGGGGGTTACACTGACGGTGAAAGAAGGTGAAATTGTAAATTGGAAGGCCGAAAGCGGCCAGGAAGTACTTGACGAAACTTTTGCCATCCCCGGAACCCGACGCTTCGGAGAAGCTGCGGTAGGGACCAACTATACCATTGATCGCTTTAGCAAAAATATTCTGTTTGACGAAAAAATTGGCGGATCTGTCCATATGGCCATTGGCCAAAGTTACGCGGTTGCTGGAGGGAAAAATGAAAGTACCGTCCACTGGGATATGATTGCCGACATGAAAAATGGCGGAATTATTTACGCAGATGGGCAGGAAATCTACCGTAATGGCCGTTTTAAACCCGATTTGTGGCCCTAAGGTGAACCTTTGACCATGGTAAAGGCCTTTACTTTACCATTGAATACCTACCTTCGCTGTTAACGAGGCTTTGAACGAATAACATCCCTGACTGAAATACGAGTGTTTATTCTTTTTTTGCCAACAAGCCCTTTATTTTAAGTTTTCTGAAGATTACCGGGAACAAAACTGAAATTAACCTCAAACCGTGAACGAGAACATAGCCTTTCTAGAACTGAAGTATGGAAACATCTACGGAGGATACCCTAACTTCTACGCGATCAGTGAGATTGCCCTCCTTGTCTTTGAACGAGGTTCAAACAAAATTTTCCTTGAAAGCTGGATAAATCAAGCCAATGTAGACATCGTCGATGTCTACGCTGAGACTGACGAATTGGGCCACACCACTCGCCGGGTACGTGAGGTCCTCAATATGCGCACCAACCGTCGCTACCGCTACGAAGAAGATTTCCGTTTGGAAGAAGAAGAGTTACAGTATGCCTTTCGGAACCTGCGCTCCACAAAAATGGCCGTCCGGAACTTCCTACTCAAAAATCTGCGCAAGTACCGCTTCGACGACTTGATCGTTTTCGATGGTCGCCGCGACATCTTCCTGTGTGAACGATCTGGCGTCAATTTCGAATACATCAACATCATCGATATTCAGAAGGACCTGAACCGGGAAACTGATTACCTCTTCAGCCTTAACAAACTGGCTACGGTAATCGATTTTCACACCGATCAGTCTTACCTACGTTCCAACAATCTGGAATACTGGTTGCACCCCATCGCCGCGCGTCAGATCGTGCCGGGCACGGCTGCCTTTGATGCCGCCCGCCTATTGATGGTGTTCAACGAGTATACCGAGCGCCACGACGACTTCATGATCAAGGCCGCCATTCTCCTCAACAAGATCCAGAAACGGAAAGACGAGGAAAAAGAACGCCTCGCCGCTGAAGCCGCAGCTAACCCTCAACCAGAGCCAGAGCCAGAGCCAGAACTGGAAGCAGAACCGGAAGCCAAGCCAAAAGCTAAAGCTAAGCCGAAGAAAAAAGCCAAAGTGGAGGAAGAATAAAACAGCGTTTAGCATTTAAGATAAAGCAAACAGGCTACTGCGAGTAATCACGGTAGCCTGTTTGCTTTATCCTAAACGCTGAAAGCTTTAATACTGCAAGTAAACCACCGCCTTCACCTCATAGAAAGGATGTTCCGGAAAAAACTTCGAAATCGGGAACTCCTCTACCGCCCCTTTGGGGAAGGCGGCCATTTCTTCGGTTAATCCGACGCCCTTCAGGGCAAGGATACCGTTGGGCAGGGCGTGTCGTTGTCGCTTGGTGATCAACCTTAAGCTCCACTCCGCAAGTTTCTCCATCTTCGCTACGGCGCGGGTAACGACAAAGTCGTAGACCGGCTTTTTGATCTCCTCCGCTCGCTTCTGTTCCGCTTTACAGTTCGTTAGGCCAATACCTTCAATCACTTCGTTGCAGACGCGAATCTTCTTTGCGATACCGTCCACCAGGTGAAATTCAACCTCCGGGTAAAGAATCGCCAGCGGAATGCCGGGGAAGCCACCTCCGCAGCCCAAATCCAGAATTCGAGCTCCTGACCGAAACTTTACCACCTTCGCTATCGCCAGGCTGTGCAGCACATGGTTGACGTAAAGGTTGTCAATGTCCTTACGGCTGATGACATTGATCTTTGCGTTCCAGTCGCGGTAGAGCGCATCCAGGGCGGAGAACTGCTCCTTTTGTTTATCGGTCAGCTTGGGGAAGTGCTCGAAAATCAGATCTGCGGTCATGGTGAGGTTGTTTGAGGCGTGAAGGTAGGGTAAGAATTCACTAAACCATCTCACGAAAAGCCTCCCAAACCGCTCCTTCCGGCAACGGAGCAACG
>CAYPIM010000009.1:35255-50497 GCA_964410795.1 uncultured Lewinella sp.
CTAAACCATCTCACGAAAAGCCTCCCAAACCGCTCCTTCCGGCAACGGAGCAACGTGCTCCACCCGCTCCCCCGTAACGGGGTGATCGTAGGCAACTTTGTGGCTGTGCAAATCGATATTGTTGTCCGGGTTTGCGCGCTTAAAGCCGTACTTAGTATCTCCGCGCAGTGGGGAGCCTATCGCAGCGAGCTGGCAGCGGATCTGGTGCTTACGGCCCGTTTTCAGCGTGATGGCCAGGAGGTGGTAGCGGTCGCTACTACCGATGTACTTGTAGCTCAGCTCCGCGAGTTTGGAGCCGGGGCTCGGGTTTTCATCAATCGCAGAACGGTTCCCGGGAGCATTCTTGAGGTAGTGCTTTAGGGTATCCTCATCCTTTTCGGGACGGTTGGCTACGATGGCGAGGTAGTGCTTGCCGATGGTACTTGCCTGGAGTTGCTTCGTCAGTGCCGTCTGGGCGGAGGGCTTCTGGCCCATCACCACTACGCCAGAGACCGGCCGATCTAGCCGGTGGATCAGGTAAAGGTCATGACGAACGTAGGCCGCGCCCATACCAAGCAGACTAGGGTCTCCTGTCTTATCGGGCTGTACGCTCAGCCCAGAGGGCTTGTTGAAGACGATGAGTTGGTTGTCTTTGTGTAGTATCCAGTCGCTGATGCGGCCGTTGAAGCGGGTAGGGTTAGGCATGTAGATTCTCGATTTGTGATTCTCGATTCTTGATTTGTGTTAGCGTAAAGCAGAACTTGCAGCGTTCTTAAGTCACCTCCTCATAATCAATGTAATCGTCTTCGTTGCCTGACGGCGGTGGGTTAGCGGCAAATTCATCTTCACGCACTTCGCGCGGCCGCCTGGGGCCGTTTACCTGTTCCTGAATGTTTGTGTACCACTGGTATCCCCGGTAGGCCAGGTAAACAAGTGCGATGGTAATTAGGATATCCATCTTACAAAGGTAGGCCTTACTTCTGGGTTCTGGAATGCCTTACTTATAACTGCCTGACTACTTACGGACGAACGGACTAAAATATAGGCCGTCTAATCTATCGATGATAGTCTATTACGGGTTTCACCATCAAAACACGCAGTGTTTTTCCTAAAAACCCCCTCTCCGCCAAGCCGGAGGCGAGGCTTGTGGGAGAGGCAGCTACGGTAGGAAGTCTTACGGGGTAGACACCCTAGACTAAAACGTCCCCGCAGCATCACGATAAACCACGGCTACAACTACCTGGCCAACGGCCCGGAGGGTGTTTTTATCAATTATATTCATACCGTCGGTACCCGTATGCCAGTGGTCACCAAAGCCTCTGGTATTTGATCTGCTGTAGTAGATAATATCAATCATCGGAATACCGGACTCTCGCATAAAGAAAAAATGATCGTCGGTAAGCGGAGGTAGTTGCTCATTGGTAAAGTAGGCTGCTGAAATGGGTAGGCCTTTAGCCAATTTCCAGACCTTATTCAACAACACTGGAGCATTCCGGACGGAGTGCCCCTCCCGGCCAAAGGTTGCTCCTTTTGCTCCCACCATGTCCAGTAGAATGCCGTACTGCGGCCTTGGGTCTTTAAGGTTTTTACCGTAGTACTGGGAGCCCAATCCCCAGCTGTCAACATTGTTAGATTGACCTCCTTCTCCGTAGTCTTCCGCATCAAACAAGACGATGTCCACGCCAATATTTGGCGTAGAAAGGCCGAGTTGGCGGGCAATCTCCAGAAGAACTCCCACACCGCTGGCGCCATCGTCAGCGCCTTCTACTACTGCGTTAGGGTCGTCCGTCTGGTCAGCAACATGGCGCGTATCCCAGTGGGCGGCGAGTACGATACGGTATTCGTTTTCCGGGTTATAGCGCCCGATGATATTGGTACCTTTTAGCGGAGTGCCATCGTAGGCCGGTGCTGTAAATTTTTGTTCTTCTACTTCGGCTCCGAATGTTTTTAGTTTGGCCGCCAGCCATTCGCCGGTTGCGTCGTGGGCGGGCGTGTTCATCACACGGGGGCCGAAGGCCACCTGTTTGGCTACGAAGGCGTAAGCACTATCGGCATCGAACCGGGGGACGGGCTTTGCGTTGGGGTCCACTTTTCTGGTTATTTTGGGCGGGGGCGCAGGTGCAGTGGAGGTTGAAGCAGCATCGTCTTCACAGGAGGAAAACATAATCAAGCCTGCTAGCACAAACAGTGCGGCAACAAAAGGTGAACGGTTTATAGGCACGGTATAGGTTTAAAGTTTACGGATTGGAAGAGCAAAGGTAGTCGTTCCCTGCTTTCAAAGAGTCTCTTCTTTGCACCTGCGGTTGCGCCCTTATTAATCTAGTGGAACTAAAGTTCGGTAGCACAGTAGTTATTACCGGCCCTATGGTTCGAGTCTGGACAAATTAAAACACTAATGAACTAAAACCCATTAGGCTACTTCCCGTCCATTCCACCTTTCACCAACTCCGCGTCAATTAGAACGTACATGAGGCGGTTGATGTCGTCGCTATTAAGGAGAAGTTTCCCGCGTAGTTTCACTCGGTCGGTACTGTACTTTACGGGCTCCTTACTGGTTACTTCCATTACGGTTTCGGGGCCGGCACCGCCACAGAAGAAACACATATTGTAAGGGTAGGCGCTGAATACAAACTCCGTGTGACTCTTGTAGCCTTCCACGGGAACGATGTAGCCGCTCACTTCCACGATTTCACCTTCTAATGCCTTGATACCTTCGCCAAAAACGGGCACATCAACCTTGAACCCAAGTAACTCGTCAAATTTTTTCTCGTAAGTAATTTTGGAAAGCGTTTTCCAGAGATTAGTATCCTGAGCCTGAACAACAGTTCCGGAGAAAACGAAAAGAGCGCAGAAAAGAAGCAACGTCCGCATAGTGTGATATTTTGGTTTGGTAAAGATAAGAACGTGAAACCAAGCCAAAGGATGCCTAAGAAACCGTTAATCTGTGATTAAGCAGTCGAGTTCTTTACAAACATGAGGGAATTTACAACTCCTCAAAAAAACATACTACCCCTTTCTCCGCAAAAAAAGCAACGCGACAAAGGCCAATACCAACAACCCACACAACGTCCACCAAATAGGAAAACCTTCCGTTGCCGCCATTTCTAAGGGTCCACTAATTCCGTAAAGCGTCATCGCCGACCAGTAATACGGGTGCGCATAATTTGAGCCATTTCTGTGCGCTTGCTGGGCTTGAGCCAGGGCTTCTGTCCGGCTTTTGCCAGCGACCAATTCTCCATAGAAACGCACCATTAGGTCCTTCGTTGCTTCATCGTCTACTGCCCATAGTGTAGTCAGGGTACTCCTCGCGCCAGCGGCAGCAAAGGCACTGGCTAAGCTGAGGGTTGTCTCTCCAGGGACGTACTCCCCGAGACTGGTTTCACAAGCCGAAAGCACCACCAATTCCGCATTGATCGCCAATGAGGAGAGGTCATTAAAATACAATAACTCTTCGAGTTCAAGACTATCACCAAACTGGGAGAAGGCTACAAAACTGAGGCGCGGATCTGCAGCATTCACGGTTCCATGACTAGACAGGTGGACAATGCGAGCGGTACCAATATTGTCCAAAAAACGCTTCCGGCTAGCTGCTTGATCATAAAAGGAAGCACTGTGAGGGATAAGGATACTGATCGCTTCCACTTCTTCCTGGTTGTATTTCAGTGGTTGCAGGCTTTCCAGCGCCCTAAGGTTTGTTTGTCTTATTGCTCGTTGACCAGAAGCCGTTCCTCCTTTGAAAGAGGGAGCAAAAGCCAGTAGGTCCTTCCTATACTCACCGTTATCCCGGATACTCTGTGCCAATAACACACTTGTTGAATAGGCATAAGAAACATTACGGTTTCTGGCGAAGTAGTTATAGTCTCCGTAATCAATGGGCGGTTCTGACCTTTCCAGTGGTAGCGCACTGAAGGGAAGGAAGCATAAAGCTCCATCCGGGATAATCAGCACATCTCCCGTAGGGATGTCGGAGCGGTTGTACTTGCCTTTAAACAGGCGGCGAACCAAATTCGCTCCTTTGTTTTGGTAGGCATCATCCAGCTTAATTTGTTCACTTACCGGGCGTAGACTTTTACGCTTGTAGGCACTTTCCGTAATTGCTTCACGCCAGGCTTCTACTTCATTCGTCAGGCTATCAACCCCCTCAACGGATGAGTAGCTTATTTTTCCATCAGTATGGCTAACTGTAAACAAATGGCCGTTCTCCTGGCCAAGGTGAAAGGCCATCAAGTCATTACCTTGTCTGCGTAGCATTTCAAGTAGTTCATCTTGGCGAAAAGTAGGGTTTGTGGATTCTGCCAGCTCCGTCTTCTGCTGTTGTAGAAGTCGATCCAACTGCAGTCTTGCAGCTTCCAGAAGCTCCGAGGAAGAACTCTCTCTTTCCAGCGTTGCGATGCGGGTCCGTAGTTCGCTTTCCCTTTTAGGCATGTTCTGCCGATCTCGTTGCAGGTTAGTTAATAAGCTGTAAGCTTTGGCCCGCTCACTTAGTTCCAAGGCGTGCCATAAGTATTCTTCATCATTGCCTTCTTTAAGAAAAGTCTTAACGAATAACTCGATGGCATCATCAAATACTGGGCGGAGGTTTTGGCTCAGGTACCGCCGGCTTGCATCAGAATTCACACGGCTACGGAGGAGGTCAAGCCAATCAAAGTAAATTCTATATGCCGTCAGTGCATCAATAGATCGTCCGGTACGGGTGAGGGCAATTGCACGATCACGTAGCAGTTGAGAGGTCTCTTCGTAGTAGAGAGGAGAAAGGCTATCGGGAGATATCTCAATCACTTCTCCCGTTCCTACTCGTTGGCCGCCTAGCCGCAAGAGTCCTTCGTCATACGTTTCTAAGGCTTCTTCTGGCTTACCTGCGTCGATCAGGATCATCCCTTTGCGTTTGGCGATTTCTATTAAAAGCCGCGTTGGGTCTTCCGCAGCACCCGTGCTTGCCAGGTCAAGAAAACGCAGTGCTGCTTTCTCGTTTTCCTTACCTCCAAGTAAGCTCGCCAGATTGAGGTATACTAAGCGTAAGGACTCCGTTTCGTAGGGGTCTTCCTTCAAGATTTCAGCGGCGCGGAAATAAGATCGTTTGGCGGCTTCCGGGCGTTTGCTTTGGCGCTGTGCACCTGCTAAAACGGTCAGCACGTCCGCCAGCCAGGAGGCTTGTTCTTCTCTTTCAGCCAGTGCGACGGCTGTTTGCGCATAATCGATTGATTCGTCAAAATCCTGAAAGCCGAGATAAATGCGTGCCCCCAGGTAATAGTAATTGAAAGCATCCTCCGCCGAAACAAAAGGGGCCAGTGGGCGAGCAGTGAGAAAGGAACTACGAGCAAGTTGCATGTCTTGCATTTCCAGCGCAATTGCGCCCAGCTCGTTAAGCCCCCGGAGCCAGTTGGTCGTATCCGGGCGCGGCAAGAACTCATAAATTTCGATGGCCTCTCGGGTAAGCAGCGCAGCGGAATCTAGCCGACCGAGAAAACGCATTGAGGTCGCCAGGTTTTTCCGGCTTTTTGCCCGGTCATTGTGCGGCCCGGAGAAAACGCGATCCCGAACAGCAACTGCCCTTCGATAGTACTCAATTGCGCGTTCATCATCTTCCAGGTAATAGTAACACACGCCTATTTTATGGAGGGCCAGGCCGGAGAGGCTATCTTCTACCAGTTGCCCATCGTCCCCTTTTGTAGCAGCAAGAAAGGCTTCTGCCGCTTTCATACTACTCTCAGTTTCATACCACGCGACTCCTGCCTGAAAAAGGTTTTCCCGTCCACCAGCACTGGTAAAAGCGGCGGCGGCGGCCTCATAATCTTCCATGGCCATTAGTTCTTCCGGGGTCTGAGCAAAGACGCTCCCTCCACCCAAAAGAATGGTCATTATAAAAACATAAGTAAGCCGAACGATAGAACGGCAATGGACGATCATCAGAATTGGTATAAATAATCTAAAACAGAGGGAAGGCTAAGGTAAGGGTTTTACGTTTCCCTTCAGTTTAAACGTCTGTTTGCCCAACAAAATTCCCCATCTTTGCTTTCCCAAAAAACACAACATCAAATGCAAGACGTAAGAGCCATCATCGAAGCCGCCTGGGACCAGCGCGAGCTCCTCAAGGAAACCAAGACCCAAGAAGCCATCAACGCCGTCATCGAAGAATTGGACAAAGGCCGCCTACGTGTCGCAGAGCCTGTGGCCGATGGCTGGCAAGCCAACGAATGGGTCAAGAAAGCGGTGGTTCTCTACTTCCCCATTCGTAAGATGGAAACCATCGAAGTTGGCCCCTTCGAGTTTCATGACAAGATGGCCCTCAAAAAAGACTACGCTGCTCAGGGCGTTCGGGTCGTACCTCACGCCATCGCCCGCTACGGCGCGTACCTCGAAAAAGGGGTGATCATGATGCCCAGCTACGTCAACATCGGCGCCTGGGTTGGCAGCGGCACTATGGTTGACACCTGGGCAACCGTTGGTAGCTGCGGGCAGATCGGCCGCAACGTTCACCTCAGCGGTGGTGTCGGCATCGGTGGTGTTCTCGAACCCCTGCAAGCTACCCCAACCATTATCGAAGACGACTGCTTCATCGGCTCCCGTTGTATTGTCGTTGAAGGTGTCCGGGTCGGAAAAGAAGCCGTACTCGGTGCCAACGTAGTGCTCACCAAGAGCACCCACATCATTGACGTTACCGGCAGCGAGCCAGTTACCCACAAGGGCTACGTACCACCCCGCTCCGTGGTCATTCCCGGCACCTACGCCAAGCAGTTTCCCGCTGGCGAATACCAAGTCCCCTGCGCGCTCATCATCGGGCAACGTAAGGAGAGTACGGACAAGAAAACAAGCCTGAATGCCGCACTGCGTGATAATGATGTTGCGGTTTAGTGGACAGCGTGATCCCTCTTAAATAGGAGTCATCCCGAGCACGAAGTACAGCACAGCTAATTTTGAACATACAAAAACGTTTAACCGCTCATACATGTACGCTTTAACTGCTTTTTTAGGCCGCTTCTGTTAAGCAGCCGTCTAACATCCCTACCGAGGGCGTTCTTTTCAGATGAAAAGAACCAAAAATCTTTGGCTGTGTCCCCGGCTGATCACAAATACTGGACCTGATGGCTGAAAATGCAAAAACTCGCCATAAGCCTTTTGGGTTGCGCTTTAGCTTTTCGGTTAATGGAACTTTTCGGAAGAGCAAAAGCCTGGGAAAGGCTCATGCAGTTTACATTTTTTAACCGCCATCAGGCCCAGTATTTGTGGCCGGAAACAAGGCCGTATGATCGGCAATGTTCAGCCTTCTGCGAGATTGGGTATTGCCTAAAAAGTTCTAACAACCAATCAGCTGCGGCGCTTTTCCAAAAGCCTAGTCTCGTCATTTCAGCTACAATCTCCCGTCACTTTTACTTTGGAGAAATCATGAGACGCTAAGTCTTCCTCGTGAATAAAAAAATACATCTGCCCTCCATACGATTAATGCAGTTACAACTCTCCGAGTGCTCTTCTCTTACCTACCTAGACAAATGCACAAGAGGAATCACAGCTGCATCACATCAAAAAAGCTCAATCGTGTCTCCCGGCTTAAGTTTTTCGCTGTCTGCTGTCTTAGGTTTAGGTGCAGCCTTCCCCTTAGCCTCCCGCACGGGTGGTACGTAGGCTTCGTTCAGCTCCTTCACGCCCGTCAGTTTGCCGTCGTGGAGTTTGTTACCTAACGATTTCCAGCCCTTCACGTCAATAAAGTCTGCAAGTTGAATTATCTTCTTCTGGGTTTCCCGCTTGACTTTATAGGCAATTTCAGCTTCCGGCTTTGGATGAACGGTTGCTAGATAAAGTTTGGATTGACGATGGTCGGTAATAAAGTTGAACTTCTGTCCGGTTGCGCTCGTCTCAATCTCAAAGCGCTTCACCAGCGTGAGCTTCCGTTCGCCTTCGTAGTACACAGCGCTTACCACCATGTCATCATGGTATTTACCGATGTAAAAGACCTGTTTGGGGTCATAACGACGGGTCATATCCAGCTCATCCAATTCGTAGGTACCGTCGTAGTTTAGTACCAGAAGTTTGTCTCCGGTATCAAAGCCCCCCAGTAGCTGTCCACGTTCTTCGAGGTTTAGACGGCCGCTTACTTTATCCATCCAAACCTTGAGGGCTCCCAGTGTACTCTTACCCGCCTCCTTCATCGTCACTTTCCGGACGGGGTAACGGGTTACAATATTGCCGCCCGAAGCGCGGCCTTTGATGGCAAGTTCAGCGAAGTCGAAGTCGAAGTCTTTTACCCTCGCCTTAGAGGCCGGGCTCAGCAAAATATTCACAATTTCGGCCTCGCCGTTGGGGTTAGCGCTGAAGTAAAGCAGCTTAGAACCTTTGGCCCCTTTATGAAGCTGGTAGGCACGATCACGCGTGATGGCCTTTACGTTAAAACGCTTACCCATCGCCCGGCCGGTCTTACCGTCCAGGTAGATCATATTATACGTTGTCCGTTCGTCTCCTTTGCGCCAAACGTCGACGTGAATAATGTTTTTACCCACAAAAGTCTTATCAGAAATCCGGGTCACCATCATGGTCCCGTCTTTCAATACTACGATGATATCGTCGATGTCAGAACACTCCTTTACGAACTCTTCTTTTTTCAATCCCTTACCGACGAAGCCTTCCTTACGGTCTACGTACAGTTTAGAGTTATTGGCAGCAACGATGGTAACCTTTACTTTCTCGAAGCTATCAAAAGTTGTCTTTCGTTCACGGCCCTTGCCGTACTTTTTCAGCAACATTTCGTACCATGCGATGGCGTACTCCGTGAGGTGTTCCAGGTCGTACTTCACCTGCTTGAGTTCCTCTTTGAGCGCGGCCATCCGTTCGTCGGCCTTGAATTTATTATACTTTGAAATTCGCTTAATTCGGATTTCGGTAAGGCGAACAATGTCTTCCTCAGAGATGGCCCGTAGTAGCAGGATGCGTTTATCTCCTGCTTTAGGTTTGTCCAGCGGTTCCCGGAAATATTTCTCCAGTCCGGCTCGGATGATGTCAATCACTTCGGGGAAGTCTTCGGCCTCTTCGATGTCGCGATAGATACGTTCCTGAATGAAGATTTTTTCCAAGCTGGCGAAGTGGAGTTTTTCCTCCAGCTCCTTTTGCTTGATCATCAGCTCCATCTTCAGCAACGCCTTCGTCTGGTGGGTAGTGTGCTCCAGAATATCGAGCACGGAGATGAAGTGAGGCTTGTCACCATCGATGATCACACAGGCGTTGGGCGAGACAGAAAGCTGGCAGTTGGTGAAGGCATAAAGCGCATCGATCGTCACATCCGGGCTAATGCCAGAGGCCAGTTCAATTAATATTTCCACCTCGGCAGCGGTATTGTCCTGCACCTTTTTAATGCGAATTTTTCCTTTATCAACAGCCTTCAGAATGCTGTCAATCAGGCTACTCGTCGTCATACCGTACGGCAGCTCTCTGATGGCAATGAAGTGGTTGTCAATCTTCTCGATCTTCGCCCTGATCTTGATCTTACCACCGCGCTTACCCCACTGGTAGTCGGAAACATCAATACTGCCTCCGGTCGGGAAATCAGGATAAATTTTCGGTTTCTTACCCTGCAGAATTTTGATGCTCTCCTTACACAACTCGATGAAGTTGTGTGGCATAATTTTGGTACTCAAACCAACAGCGATGCCCTCTGCCCCCTGAGCGAGCACAAGTGGAAACTTGGCGGGCAGGTTTACGGGCTCTTTTTTACGTCCGTCATAGCTTACCTGCCATTCCGTTGTCTGAGGGTTAAAAATGACCTCGGTTGCAAACTTCGTTAGCCGGGCCTCGATGTAGCGGCTGGCGGCAGCGGAGTCTCCCGTCAATGTATTACCCCAGTTGCCCTGAGGGTCAATCATCAGGTTTTTCTGGCCCATGTTTACCAGGGCTGCCCCAATGGCGGCATCACCATGGGGGTGGTACTGCATTGTCTGCCCGATCACGTTCGCTACTTTGTGGTAACGGCCGTCGTGCATCTCGTTGAGGGCGTGCAGGATACGGCGCTGTACTGGCTTGAGGCCATCCTCAATGGTCGGGACCGCGCGTTCCAGGATTACATAACTGGCATAGTCCAGGAAGTAATCTTCGTACATCCCCTTCAGGGTCGTAATCTGTTCTTCGTTGTCGGAGGCGTGTTCCCCCTCGGGGTCCTGGGCCTTATCACTCATGTTGGTATCTTTTCTTAGCTGTTCTTCTGGCGCGGCCGCAGGTGCAAAGGAAGGCTCTTTTGGGAGCCAAGGAAAAGACTTCATTCTCCGGCTTCAGCGCAATGGCGAAGATAGACAAATAAATTGATACTACATATTGTTTTAAAAACAAACATTACCAACTGTACCTGTCACGTTACTTCTTCTCGAAAAATATCCGGGGCTAACGAACAAAGTTTGTTAGCCCCGGATATTTTTCGAGAAGAAGTAACGTGATGAACCTACCCTTGCCCGGTCATCTTTAGTGCTTCAGGCACCGTAATCCGGACACCATCGTTTTTGGCGACTACAAAGGCTCCCGTTACACCCATTTGCTTCAGGCGGTCACGGAGTTTAGCAGCACTGGCGTAGGTGCGAAACTGACTCACTACAACTTTCTGAACACCATTCTGCTCCTGTAGCTCAAGGGCGTTGCCGGTAGAGAGATCAGTGTTTACGGTGTTCTGGGCGTAGGCTCCGAGTTGTACCTGAAAGATCACCCCGGCAACGACTGTTTGCTGGTCCGTATCCAGCCGGTCACTGGCAGCACTCGCTGCTAAAGCCTGGGCTTCTGCAAGCTGCTGCCGAAGCTGATCGTTCTCCATCTGTGCGTTGGTCAGGTTAGTCCGTAGGGCGTTTACGTCTTGGTTTGTGGTACTGCTCTGACTTTGCATGCGGCTGATGTCTTGCCGGGCAGCAACCAGGGCCGCTTCATTAGCTTCGCAGTTTTCCACGAACTGGCGCAGGGCTTCCGGGTTTTTCTTGTAGTTGGCGGCCAGGGCGGCGTAGTCGGTTCCGCCGCCGCCAGCAGTAGCAGCTGCGGTGGTTTTCTTAGAACAGCTTGTTACGGCAAGTAAGGAGGCAAGGCAAAGGAAAAGGAATAGCTTTTGCATGGGTACAGTATGTTTTTGGTTCTATATGCAATAGTACGCGTTTCCGGAGGAGAGGTTGCCTTCGTCACCGAGCTTTGCCTGTTAAAACTTACTTCGCACCTGCGGCCGCGCCCTTTGATTTAGATATGATAGATTGGTAGAAGTGATAGATCTACAAGACATCTACTTACTCTCCAGCTTCCGGTACGTTTGCAAACCACACTCCAGAAAGTCTTCGTAGGTATCTACATCTGCGGTGTAAGCAACGGGCGGATTCAGGGTGGTACCGTCCGGGCTGACGAGTACGTAGTAGGGCTGCGATAGCTTGGAATATACTGACTGTTGCAGGTATTGCCACTTCTTACCGACGGTATTGATCAGGCGCGTCCGGCCGGAGCCGTCCATACGATCTACTTCAATGTGCTGTTCCTCAGGCAGCGGCTTACGCTCATCAACGTACAGGCTTATGATCACGTATTCATCAGTGAGGTAGCGCTTTATCTTGTCCTCAGTCCAGACGTGTTCTTCCATTTTGCGGCAATTGACACAGGAGTAGCCGGTGAAGTCCAGCATAACCGGCTTGTCCATCTTGCGGGCGTAAGCCAGGCCTTCCTCGAGGTCTTTAAAGGGAGTGATGTTGCGGTTTTCGTCGCAAGGCAGGAGGTAGTTGTAGCAGACGGGCGGAGCGATGCCGCTCATTAGTTTACGACCAGTATAGGTACCCGTATCTCCGTCCGGCGTAAGGCCAATGGCGAGGTAGCCCGTGAGGACCAGCGCACCTACCGCCAGGACGATACCGAGTGGGCTCCGTTTGCGATTCTTGCTGTCCAGCGGAAAGTTGATGAAGCCCAGCAGGTAAGCTGCGATACCCAGCGCACAAAGAATCCAGACGATGAGGAAAGGTTCGATGCGCAGCAGGTCCCAATCGCCCACCAGGTCTGCTGTGCTCAAGAATTTGAAGGCCAGTGCCACTTCCACAAAACCGAGTACGACCTTCACGCTGTTGAGCCAGCCACCACTTTTAGGCATACTGTTCAGGAAGCCGGGGAAGGCAGCGAAAAGAGCGAAAGGCAAGCCTAAAGCCACCCCGAAACCGGCCATGCCGGCCGTCAGTGGCCAGGCACCACCACTCACGGCTTCCACCAAAAGACTGCCCAGAATAGGACCGGTACAGCTAAAGGAAACCAGGGCCAGGGTTAGGGCCATGAAAAAGATACCGACAATGCCGCCCGTACCTTCCGCCTTACTGGCGCGGCTGGTCCAGCTTTCGGGCAACGTGAGTTCGTAGAAGCCAAAAAAGCTACCGGCGAAGAAGATGAAAACGACGAAGAAAATTACGTTGAGCGTAACACTACTAGCGATGTTGTTTAGTATGCTGGGGTCCAGCCCGTCCAACAGGTGGAAAGGTGCGCTCAGCAGTACGTAAATCAGGAAAATGAAGAAGCCGTATAAGCCAGCCTTACGAATGCCTTCGCCCTTGCTGCCACCGCTTTTGGTGAAGAAGCTTACCGTTAGCGGAATCATCGGAAAAATGCAGGGCATCAGCATAGCGAAGAGGCCGCCGAGAAGGCCCAGGCCAAAGATCGCCCACAGGCTTTTACCAGCGGTTTGTTCCGCGCCTACGCTACAATCACCTACAGGCTCAGGGTTGAAGGGGACGATACCGAGCTCGTTGGGGAGCGCAGCAACGACTTCCCCCGGATCAGGTGCAGAGACTTTCGATGCAGTTTCCCCCGTTAGGCCGTCAAGCATAAGTACTGGTTCAGCACCGGTCAGGTCTAATGAGAAGGGTACTTCCGTTGGGGGCAGGCACATTTCGTCGTCGCAGGTTTGAAATTCTACGAAACCACTGACTTTACTACCTTTTTCAGCTTCCACAACCTGACTGTAAGTAACCCTTCCGCCCACAATCTTAGGAATAACAGCATCCCAGACTTTATCAAATTTGGTCTTGAGCGTTTTGCTACTTTCGGCTACGTCACCTACGGTCTTCACGCCATCGTTGTTGTCAACGAAGAAGGTTGTTGGGATAGGGCCGGCCTCGGGGTCTACGGTCATACTGTAGAGTACCCAGCCTGGCAGAATTTTTCCGATCATGCTGATGCGGTAGGTATCGTCGCCAAGGTCTTCTGCTTTTGCGTCCCAGCCTACGGGCGAACGTTCGCTAGGAGCAGCGCCTTTAACCTCGTAGGTAGCTACTGCTGGTTGGTCATTAGCCGCTGGTTTTACTTCTTCGGGCGCTTCTTTTTCCTTCGTTTCTCTTTCGGGCGCGACCGCAGGTGCAGGGGAGGTTTTTGGAGCAGGTGTTGCCGTTGTAGGCTTAGTCGGAGCTGGGGAAGGTGTTGGAGCTGAGGTAGTGTTGTTCACCGTCGGTTGTTCCCCCTTCGGGTCTTCATCAGGTTGTGTGTCTTTGGAGCCTCCTGAATCCGGTGTTTTGGGTGCACTCTTTGGTGTGGGCAGAGAGAAACTAAAAATCTCATCCGTGGTAGGCAAGCACTGCTCATCATCGCAGCACATCCACTCTACCATCATTTCAATCGGGGTAGCGTAGTCTTTCACCCGCACGCGCTGCGTCCAGGTTACCGGCCGGTCCGGAAGGAACTTATTGACCTCAACACCAAACATCTCGTCCATGCCTGATTTAAGATGGCCTTTTTCTTTTGTCTTACCGATCAATTCATAATGATCTCCTTCTTCCCAGGTGAATACCGTTGGTAGCGGGCCACCCTCAGGCGTGAACTGGCTGTAAATCATAAAACCATCATCCGCACGGGAAGTCGCAATGAGGTCAAACTCATCTCCTTCTACTTGTTTAAAGTCAAACTCCCAACTTATCGGGTTACCAAACTGAGCAGAAAGGCCCAGGGCAGAAAAAGTGATCAATAGCGTAAGCAGATGGCGTAGCATAGAAAAAAGGATTAACGTAACGGAGCAAAAGTACGATGAGAAAAAGCGATGTAGCCCGCAAGCAACTAAACGAGATGTAGCTATGCTTAGTTTTGTCGGGCAAGAGCTAATACTACAAATGTAGGACTTCTTTTTCACATGGCTCTGGCACCGGGTTAAATGTCTCCGGAATGCGTGCGCTGGAAGCGTTAAACTAAACCCAATAAAGCCTCTGCCATAATTCCCCAATCATACCGTTTTTTCTCTTCCCTAATCATCTTCTGCATTGCCGATCGGTCGGTGGCATCGAAGTACCGAATGATGGCATCTGCGATGGCCAAAGGTTCAGGTTTCACCACATAACCTACCCGGCCATCAGGGCACATCTCGGCCAGCCCCCCAACGTCGGTCACGATCATTGGTTTTTCGAAGTGATAAGCAATCTGGGTCACGCCGCTTTGAGTAGCCGTTTTGTAAGGCTGTACCAACAGATCAGCAGCGTTGAAATAGTCCGCCACTTCATCATCCGGGATAAATTTTGCAATAATGGTGACGCGATCCGCGAGCTTATGTTTTTCGATGACAGCATCGTAGGGAGCACGGTCTGTGTAGAATTCACCAGCAACCAACAGGTCTAGATCTCGGTCTTTGAAGCGTTCGTCAGCAAAGGCTTCCAGTAGTAAATCAAGCCCTTTATAATCCCGGATGAGGCCAAAAAAAAGAAGGTATTCCTTATCGTTGGGTAGTCCGAGTTTAGCTAGTGCCGTTTTCTGTTCCGTACGCTCTCCGAAATGATCGTATACCGGATGCGGAGATACAACGGAGGGCTTATTTCCAATGAACCGCTTAAGGTCTTCTGCGACCGAATCGGTCAACGAGATAAAGCCATCGGAGGCCCCACAGTAGTAGCGGGCAAAAGCTACATCCCCTGGCCGTGGCTCATGCGGAATAATATTGTGAACAACAGAAACGACCGGGCATCCGACTAACCGCCCCACCGTTCCTAGCGCCGGCCCCATAAATGGTAACCAAAAACCAATGACGGCCAGGTCAAAACCTTCCTTTTTGATTTCCCTCCCGGCCAAATACCAGCTTAGAGGATTAACAGAATTGATGTTCCGGACAATACGCAAGCCTTCCGGCGCCGGCCCATCAGTATACTGAGATTTTCCAGGAAAAAGAAAACCTGGATACTGGAGCGTGAAGGTAAAGACCATCACCTCATGCTTCTTGGCCAATTCGGTAGCCAGCCGCTCGTTGAAAGCAGCAAGCCCCCCACGGTAGGGGTAGGCAGTTCCGATGATGGCTATTTTCATACAGGTTGCAGGTT
>CAYPIM010000009.1:50597-58503 GCA_964410795.1 uncultured Lewinella sp.
CAGGTTGCAGGTTGCAGGTTGCAGGTTGCAGGGTAAATACGCTTTACCCTTTAGCCGTAAATACTAGCTTACCGTATCCCGACCAATAGAATCGTAGTAAAAGCCAGCTTCTACCATTCGACGGAGGTCGTAAAGGTTACGACCATCAAAAATGACATTGTGGCTCATGGCTTCTTGCATCCGGTTGAAGTCTGGGGTGCGGAAGACGGACCATTCGGTAACAATGGCCAGCGCGTCAGCACCATCAAGTGCTTCGTATTGGTCTGCACAGAAATGGATTTTATTTCCGTAAATTTCTTTCACATTGGCCATCGCTTCTGGATCATAGGCCCGGACGTTAGCGCCAGCAGCCAGAAGGCGATCAATAGTGTACAGCGCTGGTGCTTCCCGGATATCATCCGTATTGGGCTTAAAAGCGAGGCCCCAGAGTGCGATGGTTTTTCCTTTCAGGTCGTCACCATAGTAAGCTTCGATCTTATCCGCAATACGAAGACGCTGGCGGTCATTGACGGCCATAACGGCGTTGAGGATTTGGAAGTCATATTCGTTTTGTCCGGCGGTCCGGGCCAGGGCCTGTACGTCTTTCGGAAAACAGCTTCCGCCGTAGCCTACCCCAGGAAAGAGAAAGCGCTTACCGATGCGGGAATCACTGCCCATCCCTTTCCGCACTGCATCTACGTCCGCGCCCACCTTCTCGCAAAGGTTGGCGATTTCGTTCATGAAGCTGATGCGGGTAGCGAGGTAGGAGTTTGCCGCATACTTCGTCATTTCAGCGGACCGGATGTCCATAAAAATGATTGGATTACCAGAGCGAACAAAAGGCTCGTAGAGGCGGCGCATCACTTTTTCGGCTTTCTCACTATTCGTCCCGATCACTACGCGATCTGGCTTTAGGAAGTCATCTACGGCTACACCTTCGCGTAAAAATTCAGGGTTTGAAACGACGTCAAACAGGCTTTCGTCCAGATTTTCTGCGAGCGCGGCGTGTACGCGCTCGGCGGTGCCCACGGGCACAGTACTTTTGTCAACAACCACACTATAGTGGCTGATCATTTTACTTAGGTCTTTGGCTACGCCAAGGATGAAACGCAGGTCAGCAGAGCCATCGGCACCGGGAGGCGTAGGCAATGCCAGGAAGATAACTTCAGCATGGTCTACGGCAGATTTCAGGTCGGTCGTAAACTTCAGACGGCCCTGACGCTGATTGCGCTCGAAAAGGACATCTAGGTCTGGTTCGTAAATCGGCACTTCTCCGTTGCGCATCTTTTCCACCTTTTCGGCATCAATGTCTACACATATTACATCATTACCAGTTTCGGCAAAACAGGTTCCGGTTACGAGGCCGACATAGCCGGTACCTACAACTGCAATTTTCATATTTGGTCCTTTTTAGGGCGGGCAAAGATAAGGGCTTGTAGGGAAACTTACTTCTAACCTATGAGTGATCAATTTATGCCTGAACTTTACCTGAAGCGTGAATCAACAACGCGTTATTCTTGAAGTTTCTACCTTCAATCAAGTACAAATGGCACTACTCTCATCAAGTAATAGTTTTCCCTAACAAGCTCTAAGATGCTTTTTGTGGGCGTTTTGTGGCGCGGACGCGGGTGCACTGTCCAACTTTACCAACCAAGCTCTTCTAACCAACCATAATACTCGGTGATTCTGCCAACCGAGTTGACCTCTAGGAAATAAGGGAAGCGGTCATGACAGGGTAAATTAGCACAAGTTCCGGGGCCTTCAAAGTATAAAGGAAAGTCAATTTCGTTTTTTCGGAAAAATGCTTTCAAAGCAGCTGGAGCCCCGGTGTGGCGGTTCACGACCGCCACCTGAATGCCGGATTGCACCGCAAGCGGAAGCTTAGTAAAGGCCTTCTGCACTGCCAACAACTCTTCTGAACCTTCAGGGAAGCGAATGAAGAAAATGATCAAACGCTTACCCGCCTGTTGGGCGATGTTCGCAGGCTCATCCTCAGGATCCAACACCGACATCTTTTTATAACGGGTGTTTATACTGGCGGTAATGGGCAAGTCGCGTGAATTTTCCAGTTCGGAGATCCGAATGTGCGAACGGCTTTGGTTAAGCATATTCAGCAAGTAAATACGGCGGTTGACTTTCAAGATGGTTTGCCGGCCAACGATACCAAAATTTCCAGTCCCTTCGTCTACCGCCTGTGGGCTTAGGGTATCCCCCCAGGCATTAAGGTATATCTGATCCAAGGAACCAGGGCGCTGCTGGCCGTAAACGCCAATCGTGGAAATGCTGATTTGCAACGAATCGCCGTTGAGTACGATGTTTGCGGCAGGACGGCTCGCTCGGTTTCTCACCACCTGATTGAGAAAATCTTCACTCACTTTATCTTCTGCACGAATAAAATCCCGCCTACGAATAACTTTAGAAGGAGACTGGTAAAAGTCAGGGATCGGCGAAGACACAACGTCTTTAAGCGGGATGAGCCGGCTCCCGTCTTTGGAGCCATTGAAACAACCAGCAAGCGTAAGCAGGAAAATAAATAAGGTGTAGCGGTGCATTGGGCTAAGTTAGGTGGGTAACCCGTGCTTTAGCGGTTAAAAAGTGTAAATGGTTCGTTAACGAAGGTTGCGCCTTAAAAACCATTTTTGCATCCTGCGCGCCGGCGCCAAAAAAAGCGATCAAGGGGCCAGCATTCAGGCCCGTTTTACGAGCAACTATAGAGTAGGCTGACTAACCTATGGGGCTTCCCCCGTAGCCACCTCTCCCCCAAGCCTCGCCTTCGGCTCGGCGGAGAGGGGCTTTATCCAAGAACACGTTTTACTCTTTAGTGGTCATAACCCGTAACGGTTAATAACCGACAGATCAGACAGTCTACTACTAGACCTTTGGATTTGCGGCTTCTTCGAGGCTTGGCTCCCTCTTCCTCGAGCCGAAGGCGAGACATGTGGGAGAGGACGGGGGGAGAGGCCAAAATCAAAAACGTCTGGTAGTATGGTAAAAAACAATCTCGTCAGTACACTAGAAATCTGCACAAACCGGCAGGAAGAAACCGTCCTGAACCTGGCCTTCGCCATCAAGGTTGGCCGACTGCAGAAGCTTCTCCGCTTCCCACTGGGCACGGTTTCCACCATTGAGGCCCAGGTAGCCCGCCAAGCTCCTGGTGATAAGCGGTGCGGAGATTGACGTACCTCCAATATAACTGAAATCATCCGCGCTGGTAGCTTGATATGTAGGAGACTGAGAAGTCAGGTAGGCCGCGACATTGACTCGCTGGTCGCTGAAGTTCGAGAAATCAGCTTTAATCGGATCTTCTTCAATGTTGTTACTCGGGTACAGCATAGAAGCAACGGTGATTACATTGTCAAAGCCCGGCTGGAGACCAAAAGAACCCGGCCATTGGGGCGCAGTATCGATATTACCATCCTCATTTCCGGCGGTAGTGACGACGATGACACCGAGGCCAGCAGCTCGCTGAATGGCACAGGCCAGCCCTTGGGGAGCTTCCGGTAATGGTATTCCCCAACTCATATTAATAATATCGCTGTTCATGTCTATGGATTCATTGATCGCAATCAATGCACCGAAGTAGCTGGCCAAGTTTTCTTCGCCAAAAATTTTGCCGTGGTATATTGCGATTGGTGCGTCCCCCCGGTAGCCACCAATAACGGTTCCCGAGGTCGCCGTCCCGTGGCCGGTTTTATCTTCAGGGGTGATGTCTCCCCGAATATAATCGTAGCCGAACTCTCCGGCTTGAACAAAATCCGTTGATCTGCTCCCTTGATAATTGAACCGTTCAAAGTCGTCGTTAAAGACTCCACCAATATCAACGCCGCTGTCGATCATGCTTATAAGTACATTGTCGTCTCCTTCTTGCGAACCGTTGCCTGGGCTATAGTTAAGGCAGGGGATAGCATCATCCGGGAGTGGGACTTCGTTGGCGGTAATGTTGATCAAACCATTCCCGACAGAGGAAACTTCGATGATGTAATCTTCTTCGATGAAGTAGTCTGAAGAATCTGCTTTAGGACGGCGAGGCTTAGTAACGGGCTTATCCCCCATACCCCCAACGGCATTAGGAGACATACCAGCAGGAATATTTAAGGCCATGATAGAGCTGTCTTCGCCCGAATAATCTTCACTGACAACCAAGCCCATTTCTTCAGCCCACGCACGGACGTCACTTTTATTACTACAACTACCGATGACTACTCGCTGAAACGAACCGCCATCACAGGAGAAGGCCAATCTACCTGGCCCTTCAAAGTTTGAGTCCATGCTTCGGTATTCAATACTTTCGTTTACTGGCAATTCATCAATAGCTGCAACGCCGATAAATTCATCCGGGCCGAGAACATAGTCCGTCAGGTGGTTAGCGGAGGTGAAGAGGGTGTAATCAATAACGACGTAAACGTTTTCCCAGTCATTAGCGGAAACGATGCGTTCAGAAACGGCCACAGCATCGGAAGATAAACACCCCGTGATGGCCACAGCGTCACTATCACAATTTGCTCCGAAGACCTGATAATGTACCGTTGCGGCTACACCGACGTAAAGTTGAAGGTAAAAATCCCCATCATTTGGCTCCTCAATACTAACGATGCGCTCCAGGCCGGAGGTCGTACAGGAATAAGGCAAAACAGGACGGTTGCCTACTTGCGGCAGGTCCAGGTTTTCGAGGTAGAAGATATCATCAGAGCAGGTGCTACCAGGGGTGATTGTTGGAACGGAGATTTCGCAAACAGGATCTAAGGGTTCTTCGTCGTCACAACCGGACCATAGAAGAATGACGCCAAGCAAGGCGAGGCAAAGGAGAAACTGGTGATGTTTCATAATTGTATGTTTGAGAGCTATAAAGGAGTAAAAAAGAGGCAGAGGGGCCTCTCATATCACTGTTTCATACCCCGGAATGAATGGGTGTTACAAAGTTAGCGAACTTTATTTAAGCTTTTAGCGCCCCTCTCGCCGGAATGCCTACTGAATTGGTTTAATATATGAATTGTAGTTTTGCGCGCCTTGGCTTACCCGTCAAAACTGCTAACTATCCCATGCCACGCAAGAAACTAAAACTGATTACCGGAACGGACGACGACCGCCCCGTCTACGTAGCTGGTTCTTTCAACGATTGGCGCGTAGCAGAAGAAGCTTACCGCTTACAAGCGGGCACACTACCCGGTCAGTGGGAGATTACGCTGGACCTCCCCGAAGAGGTGCTCCATGTAGAGTATAAATACACCCGTGGTGGTTGGGAATGTGTAGAGTTGGGCCAGCATGGCGAAAATGCCCTAAACCATAGTCGATACGTAGCCAAGCGTTGGACGGTGCCCGACCGGGTGCCCAACTGGGCCGGAGCGGGCCTCCATTACCGCGAAGATTTTCTTCCCCGTATCGAAATAATTGACGAGGCTTTTGAAATTCCCCAACTGATCCGCACCCGCAGGGTAGCAGCTTTGCTTCCGTATAATTATTACGAGACGGACAAGCACTATCCGGTGTTGTACCTTCAAGACGGACAAAACTTGTACGACGACTACGCGCCGTACGGAAGCTGGGGGGTAGACAAACAGCTTGCCGCAATGAGTGAGCGCGGTACGGGAGACATCATTGTTGTTGCCATAGACCACGCTAACCACCAACGGGTCAGTGAATTCACCCCCTCACTAGAAAACAAACTTGGTGTAGGGGAGGGTAAAAAATATTGCGGTTTCCTGGCCAATACTTTAAAACCCTACATCGATAACAACTTTCGTACACAGCCTGAGCCCCGATACACGGGCATAGGCGGTAGCTCACTCGGTGGGCTGGTGAGCGTACTGGCGGGTCTTTATTTTCCGGATGTTTATGATCGGTTGATGGTCTTTAGCCCTTCCTTTTGGGTAATGCCAGACCTTCCGGAACAACTAATGCAGCTCACCCGGGAATTCGACGGAAAGGTCTATCTCTACGGAGGGGAAGCCGAAAGCGAAACGATGGTCCCCAATATGCTCCGCTTCCAGGAAGAAATTCAGCGATTAAGCAGAGAGACCGACCTGGAGTTCCGAACGGAGATTGACCCTAACGGGCAGCATAACGAAGCACGTTGGGGAAAAGAATTTCCGCGGGCAGTGGAGTGGCTTTTCTAGTTATTTGGCGCAACTCTAGACATTTCGCTTCGCGACTTCTTTGCGGTTTGATTTTCTGCCTCTCCCCCAGTCCTCTCCCAAAAGATGTGCTGCGCAGTACTTCGTGCTCGCCTCAGGTAGTCACGCAGCGAAAAGGAGTAAAATGTCTAGTGGTTTGGTGCTTTGGTTCGTTGCATTGCCTTTAACTCCCCTTGCACCTGCGGCCGCGCCCACCGTCTAGCGCAGTAACGGAACTGAAAATTTATGACCAAACGTAAACGTTACCAATCCAACCAAACCCGTACCTTACCCGTAATTTAGATAAAAAGCATCCCTTATGTCTGCTAACAGAACCATTCCACTCGTCAACCTTTCCGATTTTGACCACGGTGACGAGGCGACCCGCCAAGCCTTCATCAAGCAACTCGGTACTGCATTCCACGACATTGGTTTCGTGGGGGTAACCGGACACGGCATTCCTAAATCATTGATTGACGATTTTTTTGTTGCGGCCAAAAAGTTTTTTGCCTTATCAGAAGACGTAAAGCGCAAGCAGGAAGTACCCGGAGCCGCAGGGCAGCGTGGCTATACTGCTTTCGGGAAAGAGAAAGCAAAACAAAGTAAGGTTGCCGACCTGAAGGAGTTTTTCCAGATTGGCCAAGAGACAGACGAAATGACTGCCGACGAGCGCAACCCCCGCGTAGCCGAAGTCCCAGAATTTATGGACCTCGGCATGCAACTTTACCGCCAGTTCGAACAGAAAGGCAACAGCCTGCTGCGCGCCATCGCTCTTGGGCTTGGCCTTCCGGAAGGTTACTTTGGAACGTATACCAAAGATGGTGTTTCTATTCTGCGCGCCATTCATTACCCACCGATCTCAAGCGAGCCCGCCAGCGCGATCCGTGCCGAACAGCACGAAGACATTAACCTGATAACCCTACTCGTTGGCGCCAGTGCGGGCGGCCTCCAGCTCCAAAACGCCGCTGGCGAATGGCAGGAGATCGTCCCCGAAAATGACGAGATCGTGATCAACGTAGGCGATATGCTACAACGCCTAACAAACAACCACCTCAAATCTACCACTCACCGGGTAGTCAACCCACCTCGCTCGGAGTGGCACAAGCCCCGCCTCAGTATTCCTTTCTTCCTGCACCCACGGCCGGAAATGAGCCTAAACGTGCTCGATAGCTGTGTAACCGAGACGAACCCGCAGCACTATCCACCCACTACTGCAGGGGAGTACCTGGATGAACGGTTGCGCCAGATTGGCCTCAAGAAGTAAAGCAAAAGGGAGGAGGAAGAATGTCCCGTTTAACTACACTTTTCTTTTACTCTCCCTTCATTTATAACTGTTCTCACCTAAAGGCGTATTTTTGCCTTACCCAGTTTACTATCATACCGATACGCGCGGGTCTACTGCTGACGCATCGACTAAAATAAAGAGCAATGTTTAATTCCACCTTCCTTTTCAATTTCCTCGGCCCTGAGATGATTGTCATCTTCTTCGCTATTCTGCTGCTCTTCGGCGGAAAGAAAATCCCTGAACTGATGAAAGGCATCGGCAAAGGTATTCGTGAATTCAACACCGCCAAAGGCACCCTTGAAAAAGAGCTCAAAGACGGCATGAAGGAAGAAGAAGACCGAGAACAGCGCGAAAAAGATGCCCGTGAACTTCGTGCACTTCGTGAGCGTGAAGCACAGCGGCAACGCGAAGAGCAGTTCATTACCCGCGAGGAAAAATAGCATTTAACACTCATCGTTTAGTACTTAGGCTATCGCATATTTATTATGCGGTAGCCTAAATGCTTTATACTAAACACTCACTAAGTCCGTCG
>CAYPIM010000010.1:0-1852 GCA_964410795.1 uncultured Lewinella sp.
TACAATCAGCTTAAACCCTTTCTCAAGAACCTCCCCAGGCACCTGCGTTCGCGCCAGATTTTTCAATGAACCGCAACGAATCACCGTCCTAAAGACATTAAGGTATCATGCAACAACGCCGAAAACAGTAAAAGCAGTACCGCGCCGGAAGGTCATAATGATCATTCTGTTCGGCCGTCCTGTCCCCTTGCATCGCCCAATCTGATCGTCCCCTCGTTAGCGAAAGTCGCTACCTTTTTCAAGGTCAAGAGTGTACGGGCCATACTATTTGTCGACAAGACTACAAGACTACTTGACTATCTCCTTACCTTCGTCCTCCCAAAATATATAAAATGGAACGCAGCGAACAAGAACTCGTCCGCAGAGATAACCTGGCCAAGATCCGCGAATTGGGCATTGAGCCCTTTCCCGCCGCCACTTTTCCCGTCAGCCACCTGGCCAACGAAATCAACGAAAAGGCGGAGTTTGACGAGGAAAACATGTCGACCAATTACAAGGAAGTCACCGTTGCCGGCCGCCTGATGGCTCGCCGCATTATGGGCAAGGCTTCTTTTGCGAGTATTCAGGACAGCTCCGGCCGGATCCAGATATACGTTAGTCGTGATGACATTGCCCCGGGCGAAGACAAAGCCCTCTACAATACCCTGTTTAAGAAGTTGCTCGACTTTGGTGACTTCATCGGCGTCACCGGTCACGTATTTAAGACCCGGACCGGGGAGACGAGCATCCACGTAAAGGAGTTTACTTTTCTTGGTAAGTCCCTCCGGCCGCTGCCGGTGGTCAAGACCGACGATGATGGAAATGTACACGATGAATTCACTGACCCCGAGCTACGCTACCGCCAACGCTACGTTGACCTCGTTGTTAACCCGCACGTGAAGGAGATTTTCCTGAAGCGCACCAAGCTCGTTACCGCTATCCGGACCTTCCTGGACGGGATGGGAATGATTGAGGTAGAAACCCCAATTTTGCAGGCCATCCACGGTGGTGCTGCGGCACGCCCCTTCGCTACGCACCATAATACGCTGGACATTCCGATGTACCTGCGCATTGCTAACGAGCTTTACCTGAAGCGCCTCATCGTAGGTGGTTTCGATGCCGTATACGAATTCAGCAAGAACTTCCGCAACGAAGGCATGGACCGGACGCACAACCCCGAGTTCACCGCCATTGAATTCTACGTGGCTTATAAGGACTATAACTGGATGATGGACACCACCGAGCAGATGCTGGAGTACATTATCAAGACCGTAAACGGTGGCGACAACGCCATCGTGAAGGCCGGTGAGCACGAGATCAACTTCGCCGGCCCCTACCGCCGTCTCTCTATGGCAGACTCCATCAAGGAATACACCGGTGAAGACATTAACGGTGCCGACGAAGACGAACTACGCGCCATCGCCAAGCGCCTCCACGTTGAGCTGGACAAGACGATGGGCCGTGGCAAGATCATCGACGAAATCTTCGGCGATCACGTAGAAGCCCATTTGATTCAACCGACCTTCATCACGGATTACCCCGTCGAGATGTCCCCCCTCACCAAGAAGCACCGCAGCAAGCCTGGCCTCGTTGAGCGCTTCGAACTCTTCGTAAACGGCAAGGAAATCGGCAACTGCTACTCTGAGCTTAACGATCCTATCGACCAGCGGGAACGCTTCGAGGAACAAGTCAAGCTCGCCGCTCGTGGCGACGACGAGTCTATGCCAATGGATGAAGACTTCTTGCGCGCGCTCGAATACGGTATGCCGCCAACGGCCGGTATCGGTTTTGGTATCGACCGGCTGGTGATGCTCGTGACCGGGCAGAAGTCTATTCAGGAGGTGTTGTTCTTCCCGCAGATGAAGCCGGAAGT
>CAYPIM010000010.1:1952-19383 GCA_964410795.1 uncultured Lewinella sp.
ATACATAACCTGGGAAGCTTCCCCCGAAATATTTAGAATAGGCAGCTTTGCCCTCCGCTGGTATGGCCTCATGTTTGCCGCCGGTTTCATGCTTGGTTTCTGGATGGTGCGCAAGATGTTCATCCGGGAAGGTGCACCGGAGGATTGGCTGGATTACCTCTTCTATTTCCTCATTGGTGGTACCGTGTTGGGCGCCCGCTTCGGGCATGTAGTGTTTTACCAATGGGATTATTATAGCCAGCACTTGTCTGAAATTCCAAAGATTTGGGAAGGTGGCCTGGCCTCGCATGGTGGTGTAGTGGGGGTAGTTACCGCGATTGCGCTGTTCAGTTATTTCGTGAGTAAGAAATCATTTTTCTGGACGTCCGATAAAGTGGCTGCACCGATTGCCCTGGTTGGCGCGATGATCCGATTCGGTAACCTGATGAATTCAGAGATTGTTGGTTTGCCAACGGATAAACCCTGGGGGTTCAAATTTGTCAACGCCGCACGCGCGAGCCTGGCCGATGTACCCCGCCACCCGGTGCAGATCTACGAATCGCTTAGTTATTTCTTCACCTTTGGTATTCTGCTTTGGCTGTACTGGAAAAAAGATGCGGGTGAAAAACCAGGATTATTGACCGGGCTTTGGTTCGTACTCATCTTCGGCTTCCGCTTCATCTGGGAATACTTCAAGAGCGACCAGGGCGGCTTCGGCACTACGCTTACCACCGGGCAGTGGCTCAGCGTTCCGTGTGTGTTGGCCGGAGCGGTGATGATTGCCTTGAGCAACCGTAAGCAGAAACTAGCTTAGGTCTTTCTTTGGGCGCGTACGCAGGATGCAATGAAAGTTTTTTGAAGGGTATAACCTGAGCAATAAAACTATTTTTAATTTCACTGTAATGGTTTTGGCCCAATACCCGACCTTAGCCTGCCGAATGAATTTCCCGAACCAGCTACTTTTCTTTTTTTCTGCGCTAGGTGCCTTCAACGGGTTGCTACTGTCTGTTTACCTGCTGTTCTTTTTACGTCCGGTAAGGTTAAGTAACCGTTTACTGGGGTTGCTATTGCTGGCATTAAGCGTCAGAATTGGTAAGTCAGTCTTTCTCTTTTTTAATCAGGAGACGGCACCGTTGTTCTTTCAAATTGGTCTCACGGCTTGCATCTTCATTGGCCCACTGTTGTGGGCCTACCTGAAAGCACAGCGGGATGGACTAACCAGGTTTCCAATCAGTTGGTGGCTCGGCTTTGGAACACTGATAGCCTTTATAGTGGGCTACGGTTTGAAGTGGCCATATATGGAGTATCCACAGTATTGGCGACGAGAATTCATTAGTATTATCTACGGTATCTGGCTGCTGGGCGTCTTGGCCGCAAGCGTGGTGCTGTGGCCAGTAGTTCGGAAACCTAAATGGTCTACCATAGATCTATGGATGGTCAACGTGCTTATTGGTAACCTTATCATACACCTGGCGTATCGCTTTGCGTCTTACACCAGTTACATCGTCGGAGCGCTGTCTTTCTCCTTTGTTTTCTATTTGCTGGGTTTATGGTTTATTCTGCAACGTCGGCAGACTGGCTTTTTGGTAGAAAACCGACCCCGTTATGGAGATCGGAAGATCGACGATAATACGGCATCTGCTTTGCTTACCCGCTGCAATGCAGCGATGCAAGACAAGCAACTCTTTCTTCGGCCAGATTTCAAACTTGATGACCTTGCCCAGGCGGCAGAAAGCACCGCCCATCAGGTAAGCCAGCTCCTGAACGATAACCTCGGGCAAAGCTTTGCTACCTACGTTAGGGGCTACCGCGTCCGGCATGCCCAGAAAAAAATACGGACCGAAGACCATTTAACCCTGGAGGCAATTGGGGAAGAATCGGGCTTCGGTTCAAAATCCGCCTTTTATGCAGCTTTTAAGGAGGTCGCCGGAACGACTCCCGCCAGGTACCGCAAGGAGCAGTAGTAAGTAAACAGCAAATTGATGACCAGGTCCGAGCATTAAACTTGAGTGCTCCCGCTTTTGCGCTAGGAGGACGAGTTTTCAGACAGATAATACGTCCAATATTATAATTCTACACGAACTGACCGGCTGGAAATTAGCGAAGGCCATCGGCTGCCCCGAGCTTTGTCTTATCAATAAACAAAAAGCTACTCTGATGAAGAATGTATTTCTTTCCGCCCTCTTTTTATTCGTTTGCCTGGCTTCGGCGAAAGCCCAGGAAACTACCTCAGACTATGCGCTGGTGGAACAAACCGTAAGTTATTACCTGGACGGAGGCACCAATAATGATTTCGAAACCCTGAAAAAAGCCTTCCACGAAACAGCCACGATGAAATTCATCGGCGGAGATGGATACACCGAAGTGAATGCACTAGATTTTTTTAAAAAAGGGATCAAGCCAGGACCAAAGTCTAACCGTAAAACCCGCGTTGTCCACATCGATGTTGCTGGCTTGGCTGCCACGGCTAAACTAGAGATAGATTACCCCACATTCACCTTCGTGGATTACATGACCTTGCTTAAGGTTGATGGAACCTGGAAGATTGTGAGCAAGGTGTTTTATCGCCGTGTCGGAGTTGCTAAGGAGTAAGCAGATAGAATATCCCCTACTGTCACCTATTTACAATACTGTTACTCTATGATCACCCGATTTCTCCACTACGCTTTTCTCCTGCTCTGTTTCTCTTCAAGTGTTTTGGCCCAGCCTTCGGAGACTGAAATCGATAGCCTTATTGATGTACAGTTCTCCCGCTACAACGAAAGCACCCCGGGCTATGCCATAGGGGTATTGAAGGGCGGACAAATGGTTTTCCAAAAAGGGTACGGCAGCGCAGATCTTGAACAAGGCGTAATAATTGACCCACACCAGAGCGTATTTAACCTTGCTTCAGTGTCCAAACAGTTCACCGTTTTTGCCATTCTGCTGTTAGAGGAGGAAGGACGGCTGTCTTTGGAAGACGATATCCATCAATACCTGCCAGATTTGCCCAACTATGGAATGAGGGTTAGTCTTCGTCACCTGGCAAGCAATACCAGCGGAATCCGTAGCGACCTGGAAATGATGGGTATGGCCGGTTACAGCAACGATGACCTTATCACCAGAGGGATGGTCCGAGCTATGATCTTTAGACAGCAAGAGCTAAATTTTGTTCCCGGGGAGGAGTTCCTATATTCCAATTCCAATTTCGTTCTCCTCGCGGAGGTGGTCGAAAAGGTCTCAGGGATGTCTTTTGCGGCCTTTCTCGAACAGCGGATTTTTGAACCCTTGGGGATGACCAGCACTTTTGTGATGGATGACTACCACCGATTGATTCCCCACCGAGCTTACGCCTACAGCTTCTGGGATGGCGCCTATCGCAATGACTTCATTCAGACCGATGTGGTAGGCTCCACGGGCGTATACACCACTCTTGGAGATTTCGCAAGGTGGGCACTCGATGCTCAGGATACCAACGGAAGTAATGCGGCTGTTTTTCAAAGAATGAATACACCATTGGTTCTCAGCGATGGAAGCATTTCGCCGTACGGACTAGGGGTTTTTATAACAGAATATAAGGGCTTCCGGCAAATACATCACGCCGGAGGAACGGGAAGTTATCGGTCGATTATTTCCATATTTCCGGAGCAGGACCTGGTGGTTTTATTGCTGAGCAATGATGGGAATGGAGATGTAGTAGGAGAGATGAATAAAATAGTGGATGTATACCTGGAGGCTGGTTTTTACACAACGCCCCCTGTGGAGACTCCCGCTTTTCCAGAAGCGATTCCCAAGAGACCATTAGCGACACTAATAGGGTCTTACTTCGAGGAAAGAGATTATTATGTCCGCAGTATAGCGTGCCGTAATGATTCTCTTTTCTACGTCCGCCCAGAGCAAAATGACCGAGCAAGCTATTTGCGACCGCTCGGAAATAATCACTACGCAATACAAGAGACTTCACCGACCTTCTATGTCGACTTTAAGCAAAATAGCATGGAGGTTTATTCTGATGATCATGATAAAAGTCAATTGTCAGTAATTACGCCATACAGTTATTCGCTTGCGGAACTCAAGTTAATGGAGGGCCGTTATTTCAGCGAAGAGTTGAATACAACTTACTCCCTTAGGTTGGTTGATGGTGTATTACAGGTAGAACATCCTCGGATGTCACCGTTTATGCTTCGCCCGGTAAAGGTGGATGGTTTTTTAAGTGATAGCTGGCGATTTAGTTACCTGGAATTTGAGCGAAACTTCTCTGGGAGTATTCAAGGATTTCGGGTATCGTCTAGTCGGGTGAGGCGAATATTATTTAAGCGGTTATGAATCAGGCGAGGCCGCAGGTGCTGACTTTGGTTCAATAAAAAAGAAGTAAGCCATAGGGCCTTGTTTTAGCTAAATTGAATAGCCCCAACCATACACTTTGTGTGGTTGGGGCTGTTTAATTTAGCTGTCTCAATTATTTACTGGCGGATCAGTTTATCGGTTTGAAGTACCTGTCCGTCTTCACTGATCCAACGAAGGATGTAGCTGCCTTTGCTTATTGGCTGGCTGATGTTGAAGCTGTCTCCGGCTTGTAGATCGGTACGTTGATATATTGTTCGGCCAAGAAGGTCAGAGATAATTACCGAACTATTAAGCTTGCTTGTACTCGTGGGCAAGAGAACGGTTAGGTCGCCATCAGAGGGATTAGGCCAGAAAGATAGATGATCAGCATTTTCAACAGAACCAATACCAGTATCCGTCACAGCGGCAGACGCATCATTGGGGGTTTCGGTGAAGGCCGCCCGGTTGGAAGACCCAACGGTAGTGAAAAACCAGTGCTGGTTATAGTTATTATTATTGTTGGTCCACATATGGGCTTCCTGACCCGGGGAGCCACCACCTTTACCATCGATGGAGTATCCGGAAGCATTACGCTTTTGTAAGCGGTAATATCCGCTTCCCATACTAACCTTTTTAAAGTGCTGATTTTGGTTGTTGGTTTGGCATCTGTAAAGTTTTACCGGATTCCGTCGGGCGCCTCCATTACTTCCGTCAATACAGTAGTCGGTGTTCTTCTTTTGGTAAGAGTAGAAGCCTCCGCCACGATCTATCTCAACCCACTGCTGGTTGACGTTGCTGGAACTATAATTCCACAGGTAAATTCTTCGATTATTTGCACCGCCGTTGTTGCCATCCAGCGCGTAGCCCATTGCATTGCGTTTTCTCATGGTAACAACAGGATTGGAGCCACCAGAGCCGGTGGTGAAGTTGGGCCCATAAGTGTAGGAAGATGCGCTGCCGTTGGCACACTTACTACGCACCTGCCATTGGTACTGTGTGTTGGAGGAGAGTCCGGAAATTCCCCAGGAACTGGAGTTTCTGATACTACCCGAGGTAGTCCAGCTAGAGGTACCAACTTTACGGTAACGGCACTTGTAGTGGTCGAAGTTGGCCACGTCATTCCAATCAAGAGTGGCCGAAGTATTGCCAACGTTTGTCACCCGGCGGTTGCTGGGTACGGTCGCTACGCAGGTAGAACTGCTACCGCCGCCGAGAGTGAGACTGGTGAAGCGTACCTCGCCGTAGGCATTATTGCTTTCGTCGCCGACACCGTTTTTCTCCGCCCAAATGGAAGACTGCGTATAACAGCCAGCTTTGAAATAGCCGGTATTGTACGGTGTGTTGTAACTGTAGCTGTACTGGCCGCGGGATCCGCTTACGTTGACGTTGTTCAGGTTGACGGTGATGCGCTTGTTGTCAACTTCAACGCTGGCCACGATGGTGTTGCCCACGGAGTAATCCATGACGTCGTTGATGGTATTGTCTTCGTTGACTACGATGTGTAGGCCCTGGCTACCGTCCTGACGGTAATCGACGCGCAGTGCTTCTTCGGCACTCTCGGTACCGCGGCGACCCTTAATCTGGATGACGCAGACCTCCCGCTTCTGGTTGGGTACGCGGGTGATGCGGAAGCGCGCATTCAACTCTTGCGGATCGTTGAAGCTCCAGTAGTTGTCGCCACCGTTGGGCGTTTCCCGGAGCTCACAGCGTGGATAAGAGTTGGCACTGGTCAGTGCTCCGGCACAGTGTGCTCGGAACACCACTTCACTGCCGGAGGTGAAGAAGTAATAACGGTAAGTACTATTGTTGGAAGAAGAGCCGGGGGCGGTCCAGTTGACGAGGTTATCGCGTTCCCATGCCTTGATGAGGGGGTTGTTCCGGTTGTTGTAAGAAACCCCGGCGTAGTCGTCACCATCCGCGTCGAGCGGAAAGGTAAGTTTGAACTTACTCAGGTCGGGTATGATGGTGGAAGGCGCCTGTGCAAAGGCGAACGGCCCTGTTATTAAAACGAGCAGCAGTAGAGGAAGCAAGTGGCGCAATTGGCTTCGTGATGAAGCAGAAAGCGAGCTTGTACCTCTTAAAAAGGATTGGTTTTGAAAAAGCATGTTAGTTTGTTTTTGCATGATAAATACTTGTGCTGACCCGACTAGTATTTGAGACTAGTAGCCTGTCACAAAAGAATGGGTGGGAGCAGTAAACTCCAGAAGACAGCTAAACTAATTGGTTGACCAACGAATTGGTTAACCAATGCAAATATAGCCGTATTTATTTAAATTGTATTTTTATTTGTAAAATATTTATATAGCAGTTGATTGTTTCGTTTCGTGCACATACTGTTTACGTTTCTGGGAATTGCAATAAAACAGTAATTGAAATCTTATAACCTGGCTTGATACATGGGCTAAATAAATCTGTGTATGAGATAGCGGTACCATTTGGATAAATAGCGGAAGAAAACGAAGCATCAATAATGGTTTATCGATTTCTAGGCTTGAGGGAAGCCTGGCTAATGCGGAATCTGTTTTCAGCCTTTTGCTGAACGGTGTGGACTTAGTCTATTTTACTGTCACTGCCCTTCAGCCTTCCCTTGCACCTGCGGCCGCGCCCAAAAGCAATCCTAACACTGACTAACAAAGTATTCCACCAGAAAAACCTGTTTTCCACCTTGTTTCCACATCGCTCTTCACAATTGCCGTGGAGAAAAGCTTACGGGCCCTAAGCCCTCTTTTCGTACATTTGTGTTTGAAGTATGGCCAAGGACAAACAACAAGACCGACGCGCAAACGGGACCTCCTCTAACTGGAGCAACCGCGCGCGCCTCCAAGAGGCGAACCTGCCGGAGTACAGTAAGCTACCTCCTCAGGCACCCGATTTGGAAGAAGCTGTCCTTAGTGCTATCCTCATTGAGAAGGAAGCGATGACCAAGGTGCTGGACATCCTGGAAGCCGACTCTTTTTACAAACCCGCCCACCAGGCAATCTACCGCAGCATGCGCCGCTTGTTCGAGCGCAGCCAACCGATTGACTTGCTGATGGTGATGGAAGATCTGAAGAAAGCCGGTGAACTGGAAGTCGTTGGCGGAGCAGCCTACCTAGCCCAGCTCACGAGTAAGGTAACCAGCTCGGCCAACATCGAGTACCACGCCCGGATCGTGACCGAAAAATTCATTCAGCGCGAACTTATCCGGACCAGCACCGAGATTATAAAGGACGCTTACGAAGATGGTACCGACGTGTTGGACTTGCTCGATAAGGCCGGCAACTACGTCTTTGAGATTACCGAAAGAAACATGGGCAAGCAGGTAGCCGACATGGGGACCCTTGCTAACCAACTCCTGGAGCAGCTTACGATGCTGCGCGATAAAGAAGATGGCCTGACCGGCGTGCCGACTGGCTTCACGGAGTTGGACCGCCTTACCTCCGGCCTTCAGTCTTCCGACCTCATTATCATCGCTGCCCGCCCGGCGATGGGTAAGACGAGTTTCGTGCTCAGCCTCGCCCGCTCCGCTGCCGTGGAATACAACCGTGGAGTAGCTTTGTTTAGCCTGGAGATGAGCGCCGCCCAGCTGGCGGGCCGTATCTTCAGTCAGGACGCCGAAGTGAACGGACAGAAAATGCGTAACGGCAAATTCGACGACGACGAATGGGCTCGCCTCGTAGACGCCATGAATCGCATCGGCGAAGCCCCCATCTACATCGATGATACCGCCGGTATCAACGTATTTGAACTCCGTGCCAAATGCCGCCGCCTGAAACTGGAAAAAGACATCTCGATGGTCATCATCGATTATCTCCAACTGATGTCCGGCTCCGGTGAATCCAACAAAGGCATGAACCGTGAGCAGGAAGTCTCCGGTATTAGTCGCGCCCTTAAAGGCCTGGCCAAAGAACTGGAAGTACCGGTGATTGCGCTTTCGCAGCTTAGCCGTGCGGTGGAAACCCGGGGGGGAGATAAGCGGCCACAGTTGTCGGATCTTCGGGAATCTGGGTGTTTGACGGGGGATACGTTGGTGACGGTTGCGGATAGTGGTAAGCGAACGTCAATCAAAGAACTTGTAAGTAGGTACCCGACTGGAGGTTTTCGGGTATGGGCACTTAATGAAGACTACAAGCTTGTAAAAGCTACTGTTAGTAATGCTTTTAGTACTGGCGTAAAAGAAACTTATGAACTTACAACGGGGTTAGGCCGTAAAATCAGGGCAACTGCAAACCATAAATTTTTGACAATAAGTGGTTGGAAACGTTTAGATGAGTTAACTATTGGGGATCATCTTGCTCTACCTAGAAAGGTGCAATCTGTTGAAAAGTATAATGAATCTATAACCAACGATCAGTTAGCCTTATTAGGGCATCTGATTGGTGATGGGTGCACCTTGCCACGACATAGTATTCAGTATACGACCCGAGAACTTGATCTTGCAAAGACTGTTGAAAATCTTGTATTGTCATTATTCCCGAATGATATTATTCCGCGAACAAAGTTTGAAGGGAAGAGCGAGGGTAGAAATGGTTGGTATCAGGTCTACCTTTCGTCCGCAAGACACCATACGCATGGCGTCCGTAATGCTATCTCTGAATGGATGTCTTCAATGAATGTTTTCGGCTTGCGTTCTCACGAAAAATTTGTGCCAGATGTCATATTTGGCTGTAACTCTGAGCAGATAGGCTTATTTCTTCGCCATTTGTGGTCTACTGATGGCTGTATTCGTATGGTTAAAGGAAAAAGCCCTTACCCAAGGGTTTATTATGCCTCTAGTAGTGAACGTTTGGCCCGCAATGTTCAGGTGCTATTGAATAGGTTAGCTATAAATGCTAGAATTAAAACGGTTTCCCAAAAGAATGGTAAAGACCAACACCATGTTATCGTAACAGGAAAGAGTGACTTATTAAGATTCAGCATCCGGGTAGGTGCCGTCGGTAAATACAAAACGGAATCACTAGAAGAGATTGTCTACTTTCTGGAGCCGCGCAAAGAAAATACCAATCGTGATATTATCCCAAAGTCAGTCTGGAGGTCGTTGGTGACTCCTTCGATGGAAGTAGAGGGAATAACTACCCGAAAAATGCAAGCCGGTATCGGTATGAATTACTGTGGCACTACTCTATATAAGTCTAACTTGAGTAGGGAACGAGCCTCACGGGTAGCTTCAGTTGTTAAGTCAGATGAATTAAAGAAATTATCTACAAGTGATGTTTATTGGGACCAGCTGGTTTCAATTAGTAAAGCTGAGACAGAAGAAGTCTATGACTTAACGGTCCCCGGTCCTCACAACTTTGTT
This sequence comes from uncultured Lewinella sp., assembly GCA_964410795.1. GTDB lineage: Bacteria > Bacteroidota > Bacteroidia > Chitinophagales > Saprospiraceae > Neolewinella. The sequence continues at coordinate 11,515 of CAYPIM010000010.1, forward strand.
GCTAATGACATTATCGTCCACAACTCCATCGAACAGGACGCCGACATGGTAATGTTCCTCTACCGTCCCGAATACTACGGCATTGAGGAAGACGAGCAGGGCAATTCTTTGCGGGGAACGGCTACGGTGATCGTAGGTAAAAACCGCCACGGTGAAGCCAAAGATATTCGTCTTGCCTTCGAGAGCGACTTCGCCCGCTTCAGCGACCTCGATGATCCGGATTTTGATCTGCTGCCCGATACGGCCATCCAAGCTGGCCAGCCCTACGGCTCTACCACCATCCCGTCCAAGATGAACAATACGGACGAGGACATTCCTTTTTAGGAGGTGCATCAAGCGTAAGAATAAGCTTGCGGAGATCGGTTGAGGAGTTTTACTCCGAAGTCTCTACTTATTAGCCCATAGTCCTAATAGGGGAGGAAAGTGACAAATTGGACTTATGCCTATTCGTTTCATGAAGAGTCATAACCTTTATCAGACTGCTTGATTAAAGTCAGGCGCAAGGCGCAGGTGCAATGAAATGTATCCTTAGCATGCTGTCTACTCCTTATATATAAGGTAATAGTTGCATCAGCTTTGATTTTCTGTTTGTAGGCTGACGTAGTACAATGCTTCACGGCATGTGAAGGCAGTCTGCAAGAAGGAAACCGGAGCTGAACTCCAAACAATTGTTTTATTTCAAACATTTTTTGTACGCAGTAAGTTTACATTTTAAGTAAAATTGACAAAAAGTGAAAATATTTTGCACTAATTGGTGCTAAAGTGTTGTGTGGTATTGTTTGAGTGTTTATATTTGTGTCATCGCAAAACAAAACAAGTTCTTTTAAACAGCAGCTATTATGGCAAACAAAGAAAAGGATACCGCCGCAAAACTGAAGGCGCTCCAAATGACGATCGACCGTCTTGACAAAGCCTACGGAAAAGGCACCATCATGCGCCTCGGTGAATCTCAGGCCGCTAACGTAGAAGCCATCCCTACCGGCTCTCTTGGTCTTGATGTCGCCGTCGGTATCGGTGGGTTCCCCAAAGGCCGGATCATCGAGATTTACGGCCCGGAATCTTCGGGTAAAACGACCTTGGCCATCCACGCCATCGCAGAATGCCAAAAACGTGGCGGCATCGCCGCCATCGTCGATGCAGAACATGCCTTCGACCGCTTCTACGCTGAAGCCCTTGGTGTAGATACTGACAACCTCCTCATCAGCCAACCCGATAACGGAGAACAGGCCCTGGAAATCACTGAAAACCTTATCCGCTCCGGTGCCGTCGATATCCTCGTCGTTGACTCTGTTGCCGCCCTCGTTCCCCGTGCGGAGATAGAAGGTGAAATGGGAGATTCTAAAATGGGCCTCCAAGCCCGCCTTATGAGCCAGGCCATGCGTAAGCTGACCGGTACCATCGGCAAAACCGGATGCTGCTGCATCTTCATTAACCAGTTGCGTGAAAAGATTGGTGTAATGTTCGGTAATCCCGAAACGACCACTGGTGGTAATGCCCTGAAATTCTACGCTTCCATGCGGATCGACATTCGTCGTTCCGGCGCTGCCATCAAAGACAAAGAAGGCAACGTGATTGGTAACCACGTAAAGGTGAAAGTAGCCAAGAACAAGCTGGCGGCACCTTTCCGTATTGCAGAGTTCGACATCATGTACGGTGCGGGTATCTCCAAAACCGGAGAGATTGTAGACATAGGCGTAGACCTGGACATCATCAAGAAGTCTGGCGCATGGTACGCCTATGGCGACGCTAAGATCGCCCAAGGCCGCGAAGCGGCCAAGACTTTCATGATGGACAATCCTGAAGTAGCTGCTGAAATTGAAGCGCGTGTCAAAGCTAAACTGATGGGAACCGAAGAAGAAGTCGAAGCCGATCAGGCCAAGGACGCGGTTGAAGCCTAAGTTTAGCCCTTAGTGCTCTAATCTATGAGCTGATTGATGATTTCTTAGGGCACTTCATTTTGTTCGTGTCCCTTAATTGGCTCTAAACCAAGAAGTTTTACTTGTTTATCGTTTTAGCGACGATAATCCCTGAACTGAAATCAGTGCCCGTCTCCACTTGTGGAGGTGGGCACATTTCTTTTAAAGCAGTGATTAGAAACAAAAGGATCTGAAAAAAAACGAGCAAATGGACAACTAACGCTCCCTCCCAAGCCTTTAGAAAGGGTTACCACCGACCGAAACAGCGTCGACAATCCCTTACTGAATGAACGGATCTTTCCGAGACACCTGGAATAAGCTTTCTCCAACAGAACGTGACGTAGTCACAGCCCTGAGTATCGTCTATGAAGAGCGCTCAGTGTTGGACCTTTCTCGACTACTTAATAAGATTGGCTTGCGTCCACCCGTGGGCGAATCCCGTTTTACCCATGCAGGGACTGAGGAGATTATTCATAAAGTCTATGATCTTAGGCTTGTGGTAAAGCACGATGATCGTACCTGGCGCATCAATACTGCTGCCTCTGAGGAAATAATGCGCCTTGCCCACCGTCGGCCAGACTTTGAGCACCTGCTCAATGAAGTTCGCCGAGAATTGCCTTACAAGACTTATTGGCAACCATCGAGTCATTTTGCGTTAATGCGTGAAATCCGGATTGCTTTTTACCTGCAAAATGAATCCAGCTTTGACCGGCTGCAGAACGAGACCGAGACTTTTTATCCAGACAAGGCAAAGACTGGTGCTTTCATTGATCCGCTGTTTGATTTTTTTGAACCTCGGTGGGTAGAACAGCTACCTCCAGCCTGGCAAGAAATCAATGTTCGTAAAGCTTTTCGCCATGCTATTCTGGAGATGGAACCGCTTGATGCGCTGGTAGAGTTCCTGGAGCAACACGAAAATATTCGTGAAGGCGTATCCGGCCCCATGCGGGAATTGCTGACCGAAGCCTTTGTGCTTCAGGGAGCTTGGAGTCGCCTTCGTCTATGGGGGGATCTGGAAACCGACGAATGGCGCAAAGCAGCTATCAGCTTAATTTATCATGTGCTGCGTGACGATGATGAAGGTGCTGCCGCTTTCATCGAAGATGTCCGGAAGGGGTACCGACGAGACTACGAGGATAAATTCCCCGTCCATCTCTCTGGCTATCTTTACCTACTATCTTTACTTCGTTATGGAGGGGTGAAGAGTGCCGAAAAAATTGGTCAACACTTGGAGAACATGGACCCAACGCGCAATTTGCGACTTGGTGGTACTTACCTTGTTTTTCAGGCTTTATTTGCTTACTTGCGCAACGATGAAACCGCTCAGGTCATCGCTGATGACGGTTTACTCCGTACCGAGAGTAATGCCTTCACACTTACTTTTCACGCCTTATACCGAATGTGGACGGACAGCTCTACTTCACCGGTAACTGAAGAGTATATCGCTGAGCTTGATGGGCTGCGGGACAAGGCCCAAACGAACGGATACCGCTGGGTAGAAATGGAACTCACCCGGGTACTGGCTGTACGCCACCCCAACGAAAAAGCCCGGAAAGCTTTTATGGAGCGGGCAGAAACCCTAAGTAAAGAACTACATATTTATTCACTGGCTGACGCGATGCCGCGCATTGAACCCTGGGAGCGCGCCCTTGAAGTCCTGGCCAGTATGGGTAATCAGGAACAACGTGCAGAAAAACGAGCAAAGAAAACCGCCCGTTTCGTATGGTTCGTCAATTTTGAAGAAAAAGAACTTGAGCCACGAGAACAAACGTTGGCCAAAAACGGGACCTGGTCTAAAGGCCGAAAGGTAGCCCTTAAGCGGGTGAAGCAAGGTGACGTGACGGGGATGACCCCGCAGGATGTTACTGTAGCCCAGACCATTGAAGAAGATTACAGTAAGTACCACCCCAACGGGCATTTTAAAATCCGATACGAAGATGCGCTGCTTGCATTGGTTGGCCATCCTAATTTATACCTGAAGCAGAACCCAGCAGTTGGGGTAGACCTTGTGCGTCGCAATCCACAACTGCTGATTGAAGAAGGGGATAACCGCCTTTACCTGCGCTTCGCGCAGGAGTTTGAAGGAACAGGTGTTCAGGTGGTGAAAGAAACCCCAACGAGGTATCAGGTAATTGAGGTCAATGATAGTCACGACAGCATTCATCGCCAAATTGGTGAAGGACTTGAGATCCCGAAGCGAGCCCGCCACCGCCTCACCGAGGTGAGCCGAAACCTGAGCAAGATTGTCGAAGTACAGAGCACCCTCAATGGGGTGATTGATGATGTGGACGAGACTAAGGCAGACCAACGGACCTACGTCCACCTGCTGCCCATCGGTGAAACCTTCAAGGTGGAGTTCTTCGTGAAACCGCTGACGGAAGAAGATCAATACTTCAAACCCGGAAAAGGCCGCAATAAGGTAATCGGTAATACTGACGGGCACCGCCGCCTGGCCGAACGCAACCTCGCCAAAGAAATCGAAGCGGCCGAAAACGTAATCCTCGCCTGCCCTACCTTACAGCGAATTGTTCACCGAGACTACGAATGGCAAGTAGACGAAGTGGAAGAATGCCTAAGCATCTTGTTGGAATTGCAACCAGTACGTGCCCTTGACCAAATTGTGCTGGAGCACCCCCGAGGAGAGCGCATTCGCCTTGTCGGTAGCGTTGATTTTGGCGATCTTTCCCTTGGGGTCAAAGAGAAAGCTGGTTGGTTTGACGTAGAAGGAGAGCTGGCAGTAGATGATAACCAAGTCATCAATTTCCGTGACCTAATGGAAAAGGTGGCGGAGAATGAGCAGAGTAAATTCATCCAACTCAGCGAAGGCCAGTACGTTGCCTTAACCGAAAACCTTCGCCGCAAACTGCGGGAAATGGAAGGTTTGATGAGTCAGGGTAAAGACGGACTTCAACTCCACCCCCTCGCCGCAGGAATCCTCGACGACGTAGCCGACCAGCTCGGTGGGTTCGAGGCAGACGTGGCTTGGCGGGAAAGTCTGCAGCGGATTCAGAACGTGAACCGGACCATCGCCCGCGTACCGTCTACCTTCCGAGCAGAACTGCGTCCTTACCAGCTGGATGGTTTTCGCTGGCTGATGCGTTTGTCCGATTGGGGCGTAGGAGCCTGTCTTGCGGATGACATGGGACTGGGTAAAACTATTCAGGGTCTCGCAATGCTACAAGCACGTGCAGAAACTGGTCCCGCACTAGTTATTGCACCTGCATCCGTGACCAGAAATTGGGTCCGTGAATCTGCGAAATTTGCGCCCACCCTCAATCCTGTTTTGCTGGGGCAAGGAGACCGTAAGGAAGTTATTGAATCCGTTGGCCCTTATGATATGTTGGTCGTCAGTTATGGCTTACTGCCGTTTGAAGGAGAGGCCCTTGCGGCAAAGCGTTTTGGTACCATCATTCTCGATGAAGCCCAGGCAATCAAAAACCGTGGTACGAAACGTAGCCAAGTGGCTATGAGCCTTCAGGGAGATTTCCGTGTGGCGACAACAGGGACGCCGATCGAAAATCACTTAGGAGAACTGTGGAATCTTTTCCAGTTCCTGAACCCAGGACTGCTGGGTGGTTTCCAGCGCTTCAACGAGAAGTACACCGTTCCGATCACGAAGAATAATGACAGCGAACGGCGACAACAACTTCGTCGCCTTATTCAACCCTTCATTCTGCGGAGACGGAAAGAAGAAGTACTGGAAGAATTACCACCGAAAACGGAAGTTACCCTCACGGTGGAACTTTCCGATAAGGAACGTGCTTTCTACGAAGCGCTCCGTCAGCGTGCGCTTGAAAGCATCGACGATAGCGATGGCCAAAACCGCCGCTTCCAAATCTTGGCCCAGCTCATGAAGCTTCGCCAGGCGGCTTGCCATCCGCAAATGGTGGATCCGAACGTCGATATTGGCAGTTCCAAGCTGGACTTGCTGGCGGAGACCGTTCGCGAAATCACGGAAAGTGGCCATAAGGTGCTCATCTTCTCTCAGTTCGTTCGTCACCTCAAGCTGGTGGAGAAATGGGTGAAGGAAGAAGGCATTGAATACCAGTACCTCGATGGCAGCACGCCGGGTAAGAAACGAGATGAGGCGGTCCAGGCTTTCCAGCGAGGCGAAGGCGACGTGTTCCTCATTAGTCTCAAGGCTGGCGGTACGGGCCTCACCCTCACTGCTGCAGATTATGTAATCCACCTCGATCCCTGGTGGAACCCTGCCGTGGAAGACCAGGCAAGCGACCGGGCCCACCGTATCGGGCAGCAACGTCCAGTAACCGTACTCCGCTTCGTGAGCGAGAATACTATTGAGGAGAAAATCGTTCAGCTGCATGCTAAAAAGCGTGATCTGGCGGATAGCCTCCTGGCCGGTACGGAGCAGAGTGCTTCGCTTTCTGCTGATGACTTGCTTGATCTCATTAAGTTTGGGTAGTAGTTTTTTTTGGCGCGGCCGCAGGTGCAATGAGCGTTGAAAAGCAAGGAGGACTTACCGCCAGTGAATCCTGTAGGTATTCACCAATGGTAACCCGGAACGTAACGTAGTGAAGTCCCCGTGGTATAGATATCTACATAAACCAACTGGGGCGGCCTTTATCCCAGCCGAGCCTTTCTAAGGCGAGTTCATAAGGGTGCGTAGCAAATGAATTTCTTGGATGGAGAAAACTGTCGCTGCACAAAGGCAAGAACTCGGCCTGGAAGGCACTCGACCAAAGCTAAAACAGACAGCCCAAATTTATAAACACCAGCCCACCATGAAAACCATTGAAGGCGACTTGATCACCCTGGCGCAAGCGGGTCAATTTGACGTAATCATCCACGGCTGCAACTGCTTCTGCACCATGGGGGCGGGCATCGCCAAGTCCATCAAGAAGGCATTTCCGGCAGCTTACTTTGCTGACTACAACTCAGGAAAAGGTGATCGCGATAAATTAGGGAATTATACCTGTGCGGAGGTGATAATTGCTGAGCAGGACAGCCTAGTCGTCGTAAATGCTTATACCCAGTACAGTTACCGCAGGAAATCCACCCCCAATGTGGATTATGATGCTATCCGGGCGGTCTTCCAACGGATCAAGACGGACTTTACCGAGAAACGAATCGGTTACCCGGCCATTGGTGCTGGATTAGCCGGTGGAGACTGGGCGATTATTTCGGAAATTATTGCTGAAGAATTGGCGGGAGAGGATCATACATTTGTTAAGTATCAGCCTTAGCTCCATCAACCTTTACCTTGCACCTGCGTTCGCGCCTCCAAATGGTGAATGCCTAACGTACTAAAAGATTAGAAGACCATGAACTCCCCCAACCTAAACGTATCCGTAGACGGGCCCGCCGTAGCTCGCGCCTTTGCCGACCACCTCGTACAACGCCTCAACGAAAAGAAAGAAGGCCCGTTTTTCTGGGCACTTTCCGGTGGAAGTACGCCGAAGCTGTTGTTCAAAATCCTGGCCGAGGACTACAAAGAAAAGATCGACTGGCACCGCATCCACTTCTTTTGGGGAGACGAACGCTGCGTACCACACGACGATCCCGAGAGCAACTACGGCGAGGTGAAAAACCTGCTGTTTGATCATGTGCCCGTTGTGCAAAGCCAGATCCACGCGGTAGACACAACAAAGTCGCCTGAGGAAGCTGCCAAAGCCTACGGAGAATTGATGGTGCAGCTAATGCCAGCCAACTCCGAGGGCTTGCCCATTCTCGACCTTAACATGCTCGGCATGGGGGGAGACGGACACACCGCCTCCATCTTTCCCGCCAATATGGATGAACTGTTGACCGATCCGCGTATCTGCGCCGTCGCGACCCATCCAGACTCCGGCCAGAAACGGGTGACGATGACTGGCCCCGTTCTTAATGCTTCTGACGAAGTAGCTTTTCTCATCACCGGTAATGGCAAAACCCAACGGACCGCCCAGATCCTAAACGAAGAGCCAGGCGCAGGGAAATTCCCCGTAGCCCACAT
>CAYPIM010000010.1:19483-48810 GCA_964410795.1 uncultured Lewinella sp.
CCGCCCAGATCCTAAACGAAGAGCCAGGCGCAGGGAAATTCCCCGTAGCCCACATTAAACCGACAAGCGGAAAGCTGCTCTGGTTCCTGGACTCCGCTGCAGCGGATGAAGTTGGGTATTAGTCATCCGAAGGAGTTGAACTTGTTTAACTTTTTTATCAAGCACATTCTGGACCTTTGTCTTGCTGAAACCTAATGGATTAACGCAGAGGCGTTGATTCGGATAATAGGATCAATTAACGTGGAATAAAATTATGCTTGAAATGAAGTACCACTTACTGATTTATGCACTGATGCTTTCTCAGCTGTGTTTCTCCCAGACAACGAACGACCTAATGCTTTACCGGCAAGACTTTAAAAGCTTATCGGCTAGCAATACTGTGACTATAACCAGTTATGAAAAAAACAAATCGCACTTTGTGTATGTAGGTGGCTTTGGCGGTATTGATGTGTTCAATCTGAATAAAGAGGGACAGCTAAGTCTGGTTAGCAAGCATGAACTCTACAAAAAGCAGGGACCAGCCAGGGGAATGGTTGCGGATAATATTGGAGGGACAGACTTTCTGTTTGTAGCCAATAAGCATGGAGACGCCATTGAAAGTTTTAAAGTTCTAGCCGACGGATCCCTTGAGCAAGTTTCCCTTACCCTTGATACGGACGAGACCCATCTTGGTACTGCTATTACCCTACAGGTGGTGCACATGGAAAGCGGATCTTACCTTTTTATTGGAGGCTTGGAAGAAACTCCGGGGTTGAGTTCATTCAGAATACAGAATGATGGCAGCTTGACGCATGTTCAGTCGATGAAGGATGACGAAGATATTCATACAGACGGCATCATCGGAATGTACACGCACAAAATCAAAGGAAAAACGTATCTGTACACGGGCGGATTTCAGGACAATGGCGTCAGTAGTTTCAGAATTGAAGAGGATGGACGGTTTAAGAACGTCAATAATATAAGTGATAATACTACTGATCGTTACCTGACTGGAGCGTATCCGGTAACCGGTGTAAAGTTGGGAGATAAACATTATGTTATAGTTGGACATCGACATCATAAGTACTACAAGAGAGGAAACTTTATTAAGCGGAAAAACTTTGTGTACCACGGCGATGGTGTAAGCGTCTTTAGGGTAAATAAAAAGGGAGCCTTAAAGCCTCACTTCGTTTTGAAGAACGATGAAACCACTAAACTGGCCGGGCAAACGAGGATTGAAATCATATCGGCAAATAACGACGAAGCCATACTAGCGGTTGGTACAAGAGATGATGCCAGCATTCAGCTTTGTAGACTTGATAAAGATGGAGTTTTGAGTCCAATTAATTACTTGGAAACAGGCTTCTCAATTTATTACGGCCTGAGATCTCATCGGATAGGAGAAGAGGATTTCCTCATTGCGGGCTCTAACCAGTTTGACCTGAAAAAGGTGGCCGCCTACAGAGTGGCTCCTGAAATTGATAGGAGTGGAAAGGTGTTAAGGCACATTGTAAACCTGAAGTATAAAGACGAGGCCACCGAAGCAGAAGTTGACGAGGCCGTTGAAATGTTTCTAAAGCTTAAGGACCAGATCCCCGGTATTGAAAACATAGAATGGGGAGTAAATGACAGTACCGAAGGAGCCAGTAAGGGCCTCACCCACTGCTTTACCCTAACTTTTAATGACGAACACGGGAGGGAAGTTTACCTATTCCATAAAGCTCATTTAGACTTGGTAAAGAAAATCGGTCCGATAATAGCCGATGTTCTGGTCATGGACTACTGGACGAAGGCTAACTAAAGTATCATCACCATACAAACCATAAAATGGAAAGTCTGAAGAACAAGAAAGCGATAATAACGGGAGGCAGCAGAGGCTTAGGAAAAGCCACTGCGCTGGCACTGGCTCGAGAAGGAGTTGATGTCGCTATTACGGGTAGGAATGAAGCTAAGTTGAAAGAAGCGGTTGCGGAGTTAGAGACTTATGGAATCAAGGCTGTTTACTCGGTATTTGACGTTGGCAATTATGAAGAGGTGAGAAAGAGCATTAAAGACATTATAGCTAAACTAGGTTCTGTTGATATCCTTGTAAATAATGCTGGAATAGCTGCAGTAGGCTCATTCATTGATATGGAGGTTCGTCAGTGGAGCCAAATTATTCAAACGAATGTGATGGGTATGTACTACGTTACTAAAGAGGTTTTGCCTTATCTGTTGAGTAAAAACGAAGGAGACATCATCAATGTATCTTCTACCGCAGGCCTTAACGGCAATGCAAACGTATCTGCTTATTCTGCTTCAAAGTTTGCGGTTATAGGAATGTCTGAATCACTCATGAAGGAGGTGAGAAAGAACAACATCAGGGTGATCACCTTGACACCGAGTACCATAGAATCAGACATGACCATTGAACTGGGCTTCACAAGAGAAGGCTCTGAAGAAAATATCCTACAACCAGAAGATTTTGCTGCATTGATTGTTGCGGGTTTAAAGCTGCCAAGGAGAGCAATGCTTAAGGGGGCGGCGTTGTGGTCCACGAATCCTTAAACCAGTTCATTACCTAAAAAGTGAAACCTATTTCCTTGACTCATAATCCGTACTTATCTTTGCCCACCAAAAGAAAATAACATGGCTACCACAGCAACTTCAACCTCCAAAGGAAAATACTGGCTTTACTTCCTGATCTCCTTCGTCATCTTCATGTTGATGCTGGTATTTATGAATCAGTGGTTCTGGGTAGCGATGCCGTTTATGCTTACTTACCTGGTATTGGCACTAGGGTATATGTAGACCTCTTGCCTACGGTACAAATACTAAAGCCGATCTCCCCAATGGGAGATCGGCTTTAGTATTTGTAGCTCGTCCGACGAGCGAATGCTACACATCCACCTTAGCGTACTTCGCATTGGCTTCAATAAACGCCCGGCGGGGCGGTACCTCGTCTCCCATCAACATTGAGAAAACACGGTCTGCTTCGCTAGATTCGTCGATGGTAACCTGTTGGAGCATACGCGTATCGGGGTCCATGGTGGTTTCCCAGAGCTGTTCTGCGTTCATCTCACCGAGACCTTTGTAGCGCTGGACTTTCACCGAGCCGTCGTTTTCAGACTTACTCAGGCGGGCAATAGCGGCCAGGCGCTCTTCTTCATCCCAGCAATACTGGAACTGTTTGCCGCGGCGAACCTGGTAGAGAGGGGGCTGCGCAATGTATACGTAACCATCCTGCACCAACTTGTGCATGTAGCGGAAGAAGAAGGTAAGGATGAGGGTCACGATGTGGCTGCCGTCAACGTCGGCATCACACATGATGATGATCTTGTGGTAGCGCAGTTTTTCGAGGTTCAGCACGCGTTCGCCATACTGGTTCTCTTCGATGCGGACACCAAGGGCGGTGAACATGTTCTTAATCTCCTCATTCTCGTAGATCTTATGCTCCATGGCCTTTTCTACGTTGAGGATCTTACCTCGGAGCGGAAGGATGGCCTGGAAGGTCCGGTCGCGGCCCTGCTTGGCGGTTCCACCGGCGGAGTCTCCCTCCACAAGGTAGATTTCAGAAGCGGCGGCGTCTTTGCTGGAGCAATCGGCAAGCTTACCAGGAAGGCCTCCGCCTGCGAGCACGTTCTTACGCTGCACCATTTCGCGTGCCTTGCGGGCAGCGTGGCGGGCCGTAGCGGCGATGATCACCTTATCGATGATTCGGCGCGCTTCGGTGGGGTTTTCTTCTAGCCAATGACCGACAGATTCGCCGACACAGCGGCTAACGATACCGGTTACTTCGGAGTTGCCAAGCTCTCCTTTAGTCTGCCCCTTAAACTGAGGCTCGGGTACTTTGACGGAGACAACAGCGGTAAGCCCTTCACGGAAATCTTCGCCAGCGATCTTGAATTTTAGTTTTTTGAACATCCCGTTTTCGTCGCCGTACTTCGTAAAGAGACGATTGACGGCACGGCGGAAACCATTTACGTGGGTTCCACCCTCGCGGGTTTTGATGTTGTTTACGAAGGAGTAGACGTTCTCCTGGTAGGTCGTATTGTACTGCATAGCGACCTCTACTTCTACATTGTCTTCTTTAGACTTTACGTAGATGGGGTGCTCGATCAGATCGGGCTTGCCCTCGTCAAGGTATTGTACAAATTCTGCCAAACCACCTTCGCTGTAGAAATCTTTGCGAACGAACGCTCCGTCCACTTTGCTGCGTTCGTCGATCAGACTCATCTTTAATCCGCTGTTCAGGAAAGCAAGTTCTTGCATCCGGGTAGCAAGGGTCTCAAATTTGTAGACCGTCGAGTCGAAGATTGTTGCGTCAGGCGTGAAGGTGATTGTGGTGCCAGTGGAGCTGGACTCTCCGATTACATGTACTTCGTTTTGCGGCTTGCCTTCACTGTATTCTTGCATATAGGTCTTACCATCACGGTTTACCTTAGCTTGCATGTAGCTACTCAGCGCGTTCACACACGAAACACCTACACCGTGGAGACCACCGGAAACTTTGTAGGTATCTTTATCAAACTTACCACCAGCGTGGAGAACGGTCATTACTACTTCCAGGGCGGACTTCTGAAGCTTCTTGTGCATCCCAACGGGAATGCCTCGTCCGTTGTCCGTTACCGCTATGGAATTGTCTGGTTTGATCACGACATTAATCTCGCTGCAGTAGCCCGCAACGTGCTCATCGATGGAGTTGTCCACTACTTCCCAAACCAAGTGATGAAGGCCTTTTGTATCCGTACCGCCGATGTACATTCCCGGCCGTTTCCTTACCGCTTCGAGGCCTTCGAGCGCGGTAATATTATCCGCACCGTAGTCTTTCTTTGGTGCTTCATTTTTGTTTTCTGCCATAGCTACAAAAGTACGAAATTTTGGTGGGAAAACATAGGGTTTTAGATGGCGCGAACGCAGGTGCAAAGTGGGGGGTAAAAGCATGGCAAGAATGTGTTCAGCAAAGGGGCTTGCGGGGCGTTTGAGGATTCCATAAAAGCTTTAGCATGCACCAAAACGCTTAGCTTTTGCATCCGCTGGTAAACACTACTGTTATGCTAAGATTTCGACTGCTCTTTTGGGTAGGATTGTCTCTGTTGCTAATTGGTTGCAGCACTGCTGAAAAAGAGACATCAGATGGAGAGGAGGTTCCTTGGGCCACGGCTTCTTTTGTGGAGCCTTTACTCACGGAGCTCACTTTTACCAACGCTACAACAACATCTCGTGAAATTGGGGTGGATTTACGCTGGTATCGGGTTTACATCGGAGAAAACTTGCCTGATAGCTTACGCCCTGGAGAGTCCGTTTCGGTTGAAGTTGAGCTTCATCATCCGCGAAACCTGTTTTATGCTTCTGGTGATCAACAGTCGATACGCCTAGTGCTGCCTGGGCGTTCACGGCATTTAGTGCATGAAGAGAATGGCGTAGTGGAAAAGGGAGCTTTTGTAAAAGAATACACTTTTCTTGACGAGGCGCTTATGCCACTAAATATTCCAGGCCGGAAGCCTGTTTCGATCAACGATCTGGAGGAGTTCAGGCTTAAAGAAGAGCGGGCAGCTCGGTCACATTTTGACACTTTAGTGTTCCCTGAAAATTTACCCAATTACATTAGGCCTTTCCTTGAGCGGATAGCTGATCTACGTGGTTACCAGTTAGCGCTGCAAATGCGCTCTTACCACAAATTCTTTTACAAGGATACCCTTGCCGTTCCTGGAGGCATGGTTGATTCGATCACCAGTATTTTGCAACGCCCTGGGTATTATCAGACGCTTGCCTATACTGAATTGCAGGAAGCATTGTCGATGTATAAAGGAGAGCTGAGAGCTTCCACTTATAAATCTTCTGCAGCGATCAATCATGCGGCACTGACGGCTGGCTATCTGAACGATTATCCTATTCTTTCTCGCCGCAACGATGCCGTTGCCGAACGCTTGATTTATGATATTTGTAAGCCAAGAATCTATTCAGGGAAAATGGAAAACATTGATACGCTCCGCACCTTATTACCGCAAGCGTATTTGAAAAAGATAGATGAAATAGAAAGACATATAATAGCGTCAACAGCATCAAAGAATGGCCTGGCAAATTTTCTCAATACTCCATATGCGACACCTTCCGGGAAAGAACAATCGGTAATGGCCCTGGCCGACAAACCCTTGCGCCTGCTCAAATTCTGGTTTGCGGGTTGTTACCCCTGCCTTGTGCAACAACCGTACGAAACCGAGCTGTTGGCGAAGTATCCCGAGGTGGATTTGATTTATGTTGCCCATAACACGGAGAAAGAAGTTTGGAAAAAGTACCTGGTCAAGCATCAGCCACCAGCAACACTACAGCTGTATGTTCCTCAGAAAAACAAGTCGGAGATTAAAGCTTCAGCCGGAACGACCGGCGCACCTACCTACGTCATGGTTGATGATGTGGGAAAGATGATCTGTCGACCCTGTCCTAAGCCAAATGACCCGCTGTTGGGCAAAATGGTGGAGGCCGCTTTGGCAGGTAGGGAGATTAAGTAGTTAAAGGGGGGCGATTTTTAAAAACTCAGCTTTGCACCTGCGGCCGCGCCCGATTAGCCTAATGGGCCAGCCAGCCCGCAACCATGAAGCCGAGGTAAGTTCCGACGCCGTTGCCGAGTGAGCCGACAAGGATACCCGGTAAGTAGAGGTCCATTCGGTCTAAGCTTTTTGCCAAGGCCAGGGCTGAAGACGAGCCGCCAATGTTGGCCTGGGAGGCCACTGCGGCGGTATCCCAGTCGAGCTTTCCAATGGCTGCTACGCCAAACACCAGTGCGCCGTGTACCACAACGATTGTGACCACCAGGGCCAACAAACGCCAGGCCAGGGCACCGATCTGTCCAAGCGCAGCTAGTTCGCAGAATGCGCCAATGACAGCCAGGAAGAGGTAAACACAGAACAAACCAATTACCTGGCCTCCGGCCAGGCGGTGAAAAGTGGGAAACTGTGCGAGAATGAGTGCGATGGTCGTCAGGATTAGGATGGAAGGAACCACGAAGCCCATCTCGACAAACCAACCGGCAATGAACTGAGACATAAACAATGCGCCCAAACCAACGCTAAGCAGTATGCCCAAAGAGATGATGCTGACGCTTTCGTATTCCCTTTCTACGTCGTCTGTTACAGAGTTGGTAACTGTTTTTCCGGGAGCGACGACCCGACGCAGAAGCATAGGTACGCCCAGTGTTACCATCATCCAGATAGCGGTGATGATGTTGTCCACGGCCGTCATGCCGGCGTAGAGTACACCCTCCTGCATTACGTCGTAGTGGATAGCTACGGCGTTAAAGTTGACGCTTCCGCCGGAGTAGGTGCCCGTAAACATCCCGCTGATGGCGGGGTAGAGATCCCCGAAGTGCGTTGCGCCGTCGATGAGCCACATCCCGGCTAGTACACCGAGTACGGTACCGATGCTGCCAAGGCCAAACAACAACAGCATTGGAGCACCCGCCCGGCGTATACTGGCGAGATTTACGTCCAGCAGTAAATAGAAGATAGACAAGGGCGCGAGGTAGCGAAAAATGCCAGTATAAACCACCGAGCCTTCTGAGGCGGAAGGCAAAAGCCCGACATTGGCGAGCACTGCTACAAAAAGAATGACAACCAGGGCCGTACCAAGGTGCTTTAGGAAGGTTCGTTTTACCAACCATTCGGAGACGACGACACTGAGGCAAAGAAGGGTGAGGACGAAGAGGGGAGAAGAAAGCATAGGCCAAATTACGGATTCACTTTTTTATCCGTAAGCAGCGCTTTTCCCGGTCAACGTAAAAAGGAGAATGAAAGAAACTGTTTTTCTTTAGTGGGCCGTCTTCGTTCTCGTCCCATATAATCCAGTACAGCAACTCACGGTAGGCGGCGTAGCCAGCTTGCGTGTTGGGGTCAAGTAGTTGGACGAGTTCGGCTCGGACTTGGTCCCAAGGTAACCCGACACGCTGATGTAACCAGGCGCGCAGTGGCGCCATGCGGAAGCTTTGTCTTTCGAGGCGGCCCCAGCGGGGCCGTATGGGTTCATGGGCTGGTAAAACGTCTACCCTATTCCCGCGCTGACGTTGCTTAAGCCTACCAGCTTTACGGGTGGCCCGTTGTTCGCTGTATTTTTCGCTACCCCTACTCTTCAGCAAACCTTTCACGTATTGCTGTTGGCCGTGTTTGTATCTCCGGCGGTTACGGCCGGGCTTTGGATCGATGAATGACATGTCGGTTTTAGAAGCTTGTTATAAAGGTGGATATGCCGACAACGTCTCCAGTTAGGTCAAAAATTGCAATGCGGCTTTTTCCGCACCTTTTATCCTTTGTTTAGAATTCTCCTCCTATTTTCCATTACTCTGCTACCCCGGCTAGCAAATCCTCCGCGATCTTTTGAAGCGCACGGTAATGATCCTGCTTGCCCGTTCCTGCTTGAACGATATTGAACTGCCAGAATCGCCAAGAAGCCATCGCGGCAGCAGCGTAAATAGTCGCCGGAACTATCGCTTTCGACTCGGCTTCTGTCAGTGATGTTATCGAATTATAACCATGCAATAAATCCTTTCTGGCGAGGATGTTAACTTCTCCACTAGGATAGCAGGTGCCGACAATTGCCATGCCGAGATCAAACACACGGTAATAGTTCGTTGCTTCCTCAAAGTCCATGATCATGGGACCTTGATCAGGTGTTAGAATGACGTTATCTGCAAAAATATCGGCATGGATCAACGCTTTAGGCAGGTTCTCCGGAAAATGGTTGTTTAGGTACGTCTCTATCTTTTCTAGCCAATTCAGGAATGGATGTGGACCGTCAAAATTCTGGCGCATGGGGCTGAAAGTCTCCCGGCCATAAGCTAATCGGTTCGGCAGAAAATCAGGTACAGGTACTTGGTGTAAACGTGCCATAGCTTGCCCGAGTGGTTCCATTGTTGCGAGCGGCAAAGGGTCGATGACGGTACCTGGCAGGTATGATTTTAGCAGTAGTGGTTTGTGATGAAGCTCTGCTTGCGTTGCACCTTCTCTGGTGGTGATGATCCGGGTTGTCTGAAAACTATGTGCTTCCAGGTGGTGAAGTGTATCGACCAAAGTCTGTACTTCCGCCGGTGTTTTGTTTTCGCAGAGCGTGAGGACGTATTCTGTCTCGCCAGCGATCAAGTGATAGTTAGAGTTCTCCTGACCTCCGGCGAAATTGCTTACCGAAGTGATGTCCGGCAAACCAAAGATAACGGCAATCTTCTTGATGTCTGTTGCGGTTAATTCTGTATAAACGGCCATTCTCTGGAGGTTTTAGCGTTGGTTAGTCATAACGGCCCGCATGACTTCTGGCACTGCTTGCTGCATGTTGATATGGTTGAAAATATATTTTCGCTCTCCTGCAAAACGGGCAGCTTTTAAGGAATCATGAGTTCCTTGTTCTGGTAATTCACCGATAGCAAGGCGAATAGTCTCTGGAAATTTAGAAGGGTGGGCCGTTGCGAGGCAGATGATGGGGCCAGAAATTTCCGACTGGAAATGCTGAGCTGCTGCTACGGCTACCGCGCCATGGGGGTCGAGGAGATAGTTTTCCTGCTGCCAGAGGCTGCGGGTTGTTGCCAGGATCATTTCATCAGAAACGGTGAAGGCTCTAAATCCGTGACTGAAAGCAGCGTGTTCTTCCGGCGAGAACTGAATGGCGCCTTCTCTATTGTAGCATTTCCAGGCTTCCCAGATTCGTTCTTGGTCTCCGTTGAGGCTGAAGTACAAGTGCCGCCAGAAATTCATTGGCACGGAAATGTCTATAGCGGAAGCGAGGGTGTTTTTGATGTCAAGATTAGCAAATTTGCCAGTTTTTAGCGCTTGACTCAGAACGAGGTTGGTATTGGTCGCTACGATCATTGTTCCCACCGGAAGCCCCATTTTGCGAGCCATTGAGCCGGCGCACATATTTCCAAAAGCACCGCAGGGGACGGCGAAATTGACGAGGTCTCCCACTTGCTTTGCGTGGCGGAGATAACCATAGAAATAGTGTACGGTTTGCGTCATTACTCGTGCCCAGTTGATGGAGTTAACGCTGGATAGTTGCATTTCTTCGCGAAAAGCATCGTTTGCAAAACAGGAGGCGATCAACTCGTCAAGATCATCTGATCCATTCCGGCAGTTATCGATGGCCGCTGAATGAACATTAGGAGCTATGATGGTGGTCATTTGCCGCTCCTGCTCTTTGGTGATTAGGCCAGTAGGGAAAAACAACCAAGTGGATAGGGAGGTCTTACCAATCGAAGCGTGGGCGGCAGCGGGGCCAGTATCTCCGGAGGTCGCTACCATCAACGTGCGGCGCTCGCCGCGCCGCCGAAGAAAGTAATCTAAGAGGTTGACGACGAAGCCCATGGCTACATCTTTAAACGAAAGTGTGGGGCCATGGAATAGTTCTTGTACGTAATAATTGCCCGCCAGCTCATGGTGCGGAATTACCTCAGGGTGGCTAAAAGTGGAAAAACTTGTATTGATCAGCGATTTTAAGTCGGCTTCAGGCACAGTCACTTCATCTATGAATAGAGAGAGAACCTGATAAGCCAGATCGGGATAACTGAGCTTTTTCCAAGCTTCAAGTTGCTGGTACGATACATGGGGAAGTTTCGTTGGAAGGTACAAACCGCCATCGGGAGCTAGCCCCCGCAGTACGGCTGTTTCAAAATCAACGGAAGGAGATCGGCCAAGGATACTATGGTAAAGAGACATAGAGTTACTGGTTTAAGCCGTTGAGAACGAGTTCTGAGATTAGCATGTCTTGGGTGGCAATGCCAGTAAGGTCGGCTACAATGATCAGGTCGTCAATACGATGAAAGCGATTCTTTGTTAATAAGACATCACCGATTTCAAACAGCTTATCTTCATCCATCCCATCCGACCAGGCTTTATGGATTTCTCCGTGGTGAATACACTGGCTATGACTGTCGAGAATTATCATACCAGCCTTTTCCAAAATGGTAGGGTCCAGTTCCTGTTTCCCTGGGGTGTCGGCTCCCATCGCAATGACGAGAGTACCTGGTTGAAGGCCTGCGGGTAGAATTGGTTCTTTACTAGGGGTTGTCGTTACGATTAGGTTGCAAGTGGTTGTGAGGTTTGCGGGATTCAGGGTGGTACTGACCTTGAAACCTTTTGCTTCCATATCAAGACGGTAAGACTCCATTTTTCTCTCCGAGCGGCCCCAAACGATTACTTCACGACAGTCTATCACTTTACCTATTTGCTCCAATTGCATTCGTGCTTGAAGGCCGGTGCCAAGGATGCCAATACGATCGACCTGAGGAGGGGCGAAGTGCTTTGCAACTACAGCGCCGGCCAGTGCTGTGCGGAGGTCTGTCAAGTAGCCCTCGTCAAGTAGAATTGCTTCCAATTCTCCGCTCTTTTGTCGGAATACCAAATTGAGACCATTACTACTAGGTAGGCCGATTTTTGGGTTGTCGTAAAAGCCTGAGGCGATCTTGATAACGTAGTAAGGCGAAGAAACCAGGTAACCGTATTTAATATGGACACCGCCGGGTGGTCTCTCAAATTCTAAAGAGCCGACGGGGGGGACGGTAGCTTCCCCAGAAGAATAACTGGTAAAGGAGCGTTCCATCGTCGCCATTAATGCTTTAGGTGAAATGCTGTCAAGTACTTTGAGAATGGCGGTTCTATCAATAATGCGAGGCATGGCGAAAAGATTGATCTAAGACGTAAGGTAGACTTATAAAACAACAAATCATTCAGCTCGGAGAGACCACGTAAGGGTAAGGATTGGAGTTCTCTACATTGCCCTTTATCCGTTAACACTGCACCTGCGTTCTCGCCTTAAATTCGTTTCTTGCACTCATGGCAAGACGCCCTAAAAAAATACATGAAAAAAGAGACCAACTTATCTTTGGAGAGTTGACTGTACCCGTACGTCTGATTGTTGAGCGAGGCCGCTACAATGCCCGTGCGTCCGTAACCCAGAAGGCACTTATTATTCGTGTGCCGGCTCATGTGAGTGAGGCCGAACGTGTTAGAATGACCCGAGAGATGGTGCAATGGGCCAGCAATCTGTACACTAAAAAGCCAGCTGCTTTCGCTCATTTTCGCAAAGCAAAACTAGCCAGTTCATATACTTTTGAAATCCGGAATAAGCGTTACCTGATAAACGTAGATTCTCATGAGCGCAAGAACCATCGTATCGCCAAGGTTGCTGAAGGCGAACTGGAAGTACACCTGAATACGGATGATACCCGTGCTGCAAACGGCGAAATCATCGCTAAGCTCCTGGCTAAGTATTTTGCCGGTATCTATCTGCCAGAGGTGGCTCGTCGGGTACACGAACTCAATGAACTGCATTTCCAACGGCCAATCAATCACGTTAAGCTGTCCAATACGTATTCGCGTTGGGGAAGCTGCTCGCACAAGGGAAATATCAATCTGGCCACCCGACTATTACTTGCCCCACCAGAGGTACTCGATGCGGTAATTATTCATGAACTGGCACACCTGATAGAGCAAAACCACTCGTCTCGTTTTTGGGCCCAGGTAGAACGTGCATTACCGAATTATAAAGAGTACGATGTCTGGCTGAAGCAGCATGGCAAGGAGCTGCTGTTCGTGCCCGAAGCAGTTTAAGCAACTGGAAGGCTGTTGGAAACGCTGGACCTTCTATCTTTGCCCGCGAATTCATCCCCCCTGCACAAATGCGTTTTCTCCTACTTTTCCTCTCTTCAATAATTGTTTCTGGTTGTATTGCCCCTAAGAAGGTGGACGAACTTAAGGCCCTGCACGCTGATCGGTTAGTACTGTTAGAAGAGGGGTTGAACATCCGGAACGATAGTATTGTATCGTTGAACTCTTCCCTTGACCGTGCACTGGGCGGAAACGAACTGTTGCTGACCGCACAAAGCAACCTTGAAGACAAACTTGTAATACAGAAAGACCAGATCGATGCTCTGAGTGGTAACCTTGACCAGACGAGCGCACGAATGAGCAGGGAGTTGGCCAAAACGCGAAGAGAACTGGAAGCCGCTAAACTGAAATACGATACGCTTCTACTGGATCAGCAAAGCATCGTTGCTGATTTTCAACAAGGAGTAGTCCGAGCAGAAACGGTGTTGATGAATAGCCTTGAAGCCAACATCCCTGACGATAGTTACCGAATCAATGTAAGTGCCGGAGAAGTGAGCCTTAGTGTTCAGGAAGAATTGCTTTTTAAAGACCGTAAATCGGAAAAACTGAACGATGAAGCCGCTATTGTCCTTCGTGGAGTGCTGGACGCTTTGCAAAGTGATCCGCTACTTAAGCTCACCATCATTGGGCATACCGACAACCAACCTAATCCTCGGCGAAATACCAATAACTGGGAATACGCCGCCCTGCGGGCAACTTTCCTCGCCGAAGAACTGGCCCAGACTTATTACCTGAGCCCGAACCGGGTGATTGCCGCTACCCATGGCGAATTTGGCCCCGCTACATCCAACGCTACTCCGGAAGGGCAGAAAGCGAACCGCCGGGTAGACTTTGTTTTTCGTAATAATGTTGGGAACCTGCTACGTAATTTTGGTAAGCTTGGGCAGAAGTAGGGTATGTCTTGGTACTTTGCTCTTGTCAAGTTTTTCACTTGGATAGATGGGAGAAGAAGAAAACTTTTGTGAAGAAGCACATACTTCACGCGGATAAGACTGCAATAAACTTTGAGTAAGCATGTAATCGATTTTGTGTTAAATTGCTGATAATCAGGATATTAATGAATTTTTATCCGTTTTTAAACGTTTATATGCGCATATAAACGTAAGTATGCGTATAAAAGACGACTAGCGTTTGGTGGTGCCTTCACCTTTGCATCGTCACCGATAAGAAGGGCCTGGCCCGAAACTGAAGTGGCGTATTACCAAACCCGGCCGTGGCACACATATTACCTTCCCGCCCCGGCTGCCAAACGCTCACTATAATGAACGTACGTAACCACATCCACCTTACCGGTAACCTCGGTGCCGACCCCAAGACCGTTATTCTCAAGACGGGTAAAACGGCCACGGAGTTTTCCTTGGCTACCAACGAGTACTATCGCGACAAGCAGGGCGAACGCCAGACCCGAACCGAATGGCACCGCGTAAAGGCCTACGGGAAAATCGCGGAACTCTTTGATCAGCACCTGAAATGCGGTAGCCCGATTTCCATAGTAGGCTCCATGCGCTACCGTAAGTGGGTGGACAAATTCGAACAAACGCGTACAGTTGCGGAGGTCATTGCGGAGGAGTTCACTTTCCTAGGGGGGAGCCGCAGAGATCGTACGGAAGAGGTGCTTGAAGACGCCCATCATGAAATGATGGTTGCGGAGCCCGTAGAGAAGAAGACAAGTTCGCGCCGTAAAAAAGTTGGTGCGGGAGCCCGCCCAAAGAAGCCTACCGCTGACCTTGGAGAGGTGATCGAAGCTGTAGAGGCGCTTGAGGCATAGTCCAGACCTAACAACACTCTTTATCACATCTTTTTGCTCCGTCCGCCCGGCAGCCGTAGCGGCGCCATACTGAATCGGTTGGCCGGGCCGGAGCCTTTTACCAATAAATAAATGCTTCATGAGCTTCAATACCAGCAACTTTATTAACCTGATTGGCCGTCTTGGCGATGCGCCCAAAACAACTACTTTACAGAGCGGTACGGTAGCTACCGAATTCTCTCTTGCTACAAACAACTACTACCGTGATCGAGACGGTAACCGGCAAGAGCAAACCGATTGGCACCGGGTGAAAGCTTACGGAAAACTGGCAGAGCTATTCGATCAGTACCTTGATCGTGGGCAGCAAGTATCCATCGTTGGTTCTATGCGCTATCGGAAATGGATTGATAAGTATGACCAGACCCGTACCTCGGCGGAAGTCATTGCTGAATCCTTTTCCTTCATTGGGGGTGGTGGTAACCGCCAACTCAATGATCAAAACATATCCTCAAGTATGGTCGCTGATCCTTCGCCAAAGGAGGTAAGCGCCAAGACCGTTCGCCGCCGTGAACGTACCGTAGCCCCTTTGGATGAATCGGTACTGGAGACGGTTAACGATGATCTCCCTTTCTGATACCTTTTAATTACTCAACCTTTCATTTTACCCAGAGCGGTCTTCGTTGATTGGAAGAGGTTTTCTTTTTTGCAACATGAGAATTTTGCCGCCCAACCTGTGTACTTCAAACCTTGTGAAGCGCGCTGTTTCGAAAATGTAGCGGTGAAAATTCAAGCCGGTCTTTTCCCCGAGGGAAAGGACTGGTTGTTTTTTGAAAATGAACGAAGAGTTTTAACCAGTTCTATAATTCCTATGGGCTCGGAAGCAGGATGCATAGATGGTTTTCAGGCTTGTTGTGAAAACCATACCTTTCCTTGCATATGAAAAACATCACGATCCAGGGAATTAATTGGGACGAAAAGTCCTCCTTTCAACGCGGGCCAGCTAAAGCTCCCCAGCTTATTCGCAAAGCTCTTCACTCGGGCGCTATGAATTTATACTCCGAACTTGGTGTCCGGGCCGATGAGGAAGGAATAAGAGATGCCGGAGATTTTGTCATCGAAGACTACTTCTCTATTGAGGGCATTACCGCCAAGCACCTACAGGGAGGTGGCAAAACACTGACGCTTGGCGGAGATCATTCCATCGCCTATCAGCTCGTTAAGGCTTATGCTACTCACTATCCCAAACTTGATATTTTACAGATTGATGCCCACGCCGACTTGTATGACGATTTTGAAGGAGATAGATTTTCCCATGCCTGCCCATTCGCTCGTATCATGGAAGAAGGGCTGGCGGTGCGGCTGGTACAGGTAGGAATCCGGACATTAAATCCTCATCAATTTGCACAAGCAAAACGCTTCGGAGTCGAAATTCATGAAATGAGGAACCTAGACCTTAATAGTATAGGCCCTTTTGAGCATCCGCTGTATTTGAGCCTTGACTTGGACGGTATAGACCCTGCATTTGCACCAGGAGTGTCTCACCACGAACCAGGTGGCTTAACCTCCCGCCAAGTGATCGACCTCATCCAAAACCTGGATGCGGACATCGTTGGGGCGGATATTGTGGAATATAACCCTGAACGAGACCATCAGGGGATGACGGCTTTTTTGGCCGCTAAGTTGATGAAGGAGATCTTGGGGCGAATGTAGAATAAGACTAGCGTTTCGTAAGCTGTTGCAGAAGCCACTTCTTTTCCGTCAACGGGCTGGTAGTCTCAATTTGCGTTTTTAGCTCAGCTTTTTTCTTTCGGTCTCCAGGAGGGAGTCGACTCATTCTACGGACGAGCCGGACGATGTTCCCAAAATTGTCTTTATGGAGATCGGAGAGTGTTTTACGCCGTAGATAGGTCGTCATGCTGTCCAACTGGCTGTCCATTGCATCGTACTCATCAATTTCGTAGTAAATTTTTAGCTGGAGCGTCTTTGCTACGATGTTGTACACAGGGTGCTTGAAATCTACTTGAGCCAGAAGCGGCATGCTTGTATCATAGTCTTTTTGCTCGTAGGCGAGGCGAGCGCGGGCGAAGCTTTCGGTGTTTTCGCGGATTTCTTCTTCAAGTTGATGCGTGTGGGTATCAATAAAGCGTCTGATCCAGTCGTATTCCTGAAGGCGAAGGCCGATGGTAATTATGTTAAGATAGGTAGCTCGGGTAAGTAGATTGTTCTCTGCAATCACGTCGCGTGCAAAACCAAGACGATACCACTCAAATGCTTCTCGAATGTAAGCTTCTCTGCCTACGTTCATGTTAGAGATGCAAATATTGATGGCCATCAATATGATGTACCGATGATCGGTAGGAGTTAGTAATTCACCGTGGGTGGTGATCGTATCCCGCAGAAGCAGGATATTGTTCCCTCGCTCATCGTCTTCAGTAAAACCCCGATACACGTAATAATAGATGGCTAGTACAGGGTAGTCTTCGAGCTCCATTTCATTGACAAACGAAACGATCTCTTTCAGAAAACGAACATCATATGATGTCTTATAGACCCTCGAGTGAAACAGCATATTACAGCTTACTTTAAGTTTCTCGATTAGGTAGGCGACATCAAGTGCATCGGCGATTTCCTGGAAATTGGGCTTTTCCATCAACTTATGGTAGACGCGATACTCGTCATATTCTAGTTCAAGAACATACTGGCGGCGGTAAAAAGTCTCGTTCCGTATTTCTGAGCGCTCTTGTAGCTGACGGGCCTTTTTTAGACTGCGAAGTGTATTAGAAGAAAGGCCTTTACGGCGTAGACCTGTTGTTAAAGCAAGTTCAGCTTCAATTTTATTACCAGACCACTGTTCGTAAGCAATAAAGGCCTCCGTTGCTTTCAGTGCCCAATGAAAGGTTTGCCGTAAACGGGCATCATCAAAAGGCTCTTTAAGAAAAATTCGTTTCCAGATGCGCATTTTACCAAGTGAAGACGTTTTAAATAAGCGGTTTTCTCCCCCAATGAGGTATGCATGTAATGCCCTGACATCCTCCCTCTGGTTATGGGCTGGGCTATCAAGCCACTTACCTAAACGTCGGGCCTCCGACCGATTTAGTGCTTGATATAAAGAAATAAGCGGATTCTTTTCAATAGTAGCCTCCATGTTTTTTCAACAGATAATGTAAGGAGTAAATTGTGTAATTGTAAGTAAATATAAGGGTTTTGGCCCCAAAATGCTATCTATATGAAGTACTTAAAACAAGTGTTTTTTTTCAACAAAGCGGTGATAGTGTTTTTTAGTTGGGCTCAATCAGCCCTCATATTTGCATTGCAATCAACGGATAGCGACCTACAAATACAAGAAATGAAAAAGCGACTTATGGTATTGGCCTTCGGTCGTCAGTGCCAGCGTATGGCCCTGATGCTGGCTGTGCTTTGTCTCTCTTTCACGGCAATAGCCCAAGGATTTGAAAAAAAAATCGGCGGCCCTAAAGATGACTTCGGTCAGGCCATTCTCCAAACTAAAGATCACGGTTACATCGAGGTCGGTAGTACACGAGGAGTTCCGGGCGACGATAACGACTTTGACATTTTCGTAGTTCGTACTGATGTAGACGGTACAACAATCTGGACACGCCAACACGACGAAGGCTTCATTGAGCAAGCTGAAGACGTATTGGCGACCGATAACGACAACTACCTGGTACTAGGTTTCCGACAAGAAACCCCCACTAGTGCTGAGCAAACTTACTTGGTAAAGCTCGACGAGCTGGGACACATTGTTTTCAGCCGCTCTTATGGAGATGCTCTCAATGATGAGCGTGGCCGCGAGATCATCGCCCTTCCTAACGAAGAGTTTCTGATCACCGGTTACCGCAAGCAAACAGGGAGCAGCCGTCGCGAAATCCTTATTACTAAGGTTGACGCTAACGGAGAGCAACTCTTCCGGACAGCAATCAACGAAGACTTCACTAGTGAAGCATTCGGAACAATTGCCAACCCGGATGGAACGCTCATCGTAGCTGGGACCGCCCAGGTAAGTAACACTGCTGCCAAGGACATCGTACTTCACGGCCTCAACGCTGATGGCTCTGTACAATGGACCAAAACCTACGGTACTGCAGATGGTAACGAACAACTAGAAAGTATCGTTCGCACCAACGACAACCACTTGGTTTTCGTCGGTTCTGCGGACAACACGAATAAAGCATTAATTGCAAAAGCGAATCTCAACGGAGATACGCTGTGGTACCACGAAATTGACGCAGGACCACTGGATGATGTACTGTACAGCGTAATCGAAGACGACAACGGCGAAAGCTTGGTCGCCGTCGGTCAAACCGTACCAACCCCATCTAATCTTGACGTACTAATGGTGAAAGTCCGGTCCGAAGATGGTCTGGTCCTCTGGCAGCGCCGCCTCGGAGATGAGGAAACGCTCGATGTAGGTGAAGATCTGGCACAGACGCTGGACGGTGGCTACGCCCTGGCTGGTTTCAGTGCTCGTTTCGACGGAGTATTGGGTAACGAAATGGTTCTCTACAAAACAGATAACCTCGGTGCTCTACAAACCAATTACCTCCAGGGCAAGGTTTACTTCCCCGCCGCAAACGACTGCGGTCCCTTCACGGAAGGCGACCTCGGGCTGAGCGGATGGCTGGTGAAGGCAGAAAGCGAAACGGCAACCTTTTTCGGAAGTACCGACTCCGTCGGAAACTACGAATTACGCGTCGATGCTGATGTTTACCAGGTAAGCCTACTGCGGAAGAACGATCGCTGGAACATTTGTGACCCTGACCAACTTACGGTCGACCTTACAATACCTTACGATTCGAGCTTCCATGACTTTGCGCTACAACCGGCAATCGACTGTCCTTTACTGGAAGTAACGGTTAGTGCAACGCCAGCTATTCAGTGTGATACACAACGCATCACGGTAAATTACGGCAACTCCGGAACCGCTACCGCTGATGATGCTAGTATTGAATTGGCACTGGATGCAAACCTCACCTACCTCTCCGCTGACATAGCGCCAGCGGAGCAAAACGAAAATACGCTGGTGTTCAACATCGGCAACCTGGCTCCTTCAACGGAAGGAACCATTGACATCACGGTCCGCGTAGCTTGTAACGACATCGTTGCTGGCCAAGCGATCAGCTCCCAGGCTATGATCTTCCCCATGATCGAATGTGCTCCGGTGAGTGACGACTGGGATGGGTCCAGCATTGTGGTTACAAGCCGCTGTGATCGCGTGGAAGGCTTGTCTTTCTCCATCACAAATATCGGTGATAACCCGATGACGCAGACAAGTAGCTACGTCGTTGTGGAAGACATTGCACTGAGAACCCAAGGAACCTTTATGTTGGAAAGCATGAGCTCCGAAGTGATTGGTATTGACATTCCCGCAGGGGAAGAAGTTGGTACCTACCGCCTCATCGCAGAGCAATCCGAAGGCCATCCAGGGAGCTTATTCCCAACAGCGGTAGCCGAAGGATGCCAAACTAATAATAACGATAACACCGGTTTCTCTACTGGTTACGTCGCACAGTTTCCCGATAACGACGGGAACCTTAATATTGACATTTTAACTCAGGAAGTCGTTGCGCTGGATGAAGGCGCAGCTTTACAATTAGTAGCTTATCCCCGAGGCTACCAAGATTCTATCATTATCCCAAAAACAGACATTGAATATTCGGTATTCTTCGCGCTGCCAGACAACGACTCCTACGAACGCGTGGTCATCCGCGATACCCTCCCTGAACTGTTGGACTTCAACAGCCTGGAAATGGGTGCCGCGAGTCATCCCTATGATTTTGTCCTTTACCAGGGCGGAATTCTGAAGATCACGTTTGATTCAATCCGAATTTTTTCAGGCGGCGGCACGGGGGAAGCTGAAGCGGTAACCCAACGGGGCTATGTCTCATACCGACTATCCCAAAAACCGAATACTACAACGGGTTCCGTTATCAGAAATCGTGCTGCCGTTTATTTTGATTACGAATCACCAATGTTCTCCGAAGAGGTACGACATGTGGTGGGTTGCAACGACCTCTACAACGAGGCAGGTTGTCTACTTACCTCTAATCGCGACCTGCCAAGAGCCGTAGGTGTTAACATAAAAACGAGTCCCAACCCAACGAGTGATCATACAACGGTACAGATCGCGGGCTGGAAAACACTCAACACGGAATTTAACTTCCAGCTTTTTGACGCTGCCGGACGCAAAGTCTTCCGGAAATCGTTTAGAGGTGACGAGTTTGAATTTCTTCGTCCTAAGCTTGCTGCAGGCAACTATTTCTACGAGATTCACACTAGTGAGGTCTTCGTCGGTAGCGGACAAATAACGTTTCAATAACATAATAGCCCAACTCTATTAATCGTTAGGTTGTTATAGTAAAAATAAAGTGGTTCACACACCACATTAAGAATTTTTAGGTCGTCTTTTTTTTCATGAGATTATGATTGTTTGTGCCTGATCGCTTCGCGATCAGGCTTTTTTTTGCCATTTTTTTCCATTAAAATCTGCTTTCTAAACGTAAGGGGAATATCCATTCATCACAATATTTTGACTATTCATTAAAGAGAAAATCCCATTCACCAGAATTAGCTGGAAACAGTAGGTACGTGACCTGAACTTTGGATTATTGAGAGATCAACCAAACAACTCTCAACTTCACTAGAATCCATAACCATGATCCGTTTTATTTTCCCCATCATTGCTTTTCTTTACTGTTTTAGTTTAACGGCTCAGGCTAATAATTCCGCAGTTGCTCTGGTCCTGACAACGATTGACTCTCCTCCAACTACTGAAGCAGTGGCCTTTCGGCCAGTCCCTGTTTTCCCGGAGTCGGTGGGAACATTCAATACCTTCATCGCGGATTACCTTGAATATCCAGAGGTCGCCGTGAATTATGCCATTGAGGGTACTGTTGTACTTCACGTAGAAGTTACTGCTGCTGGTAAGGTAAACTACCTACATACGGTCCGTACTCTATTTGCCCCTCTTGAGGAGGCTGCGATTGCCACTATTGAAAAAATGCCCGCATGGTTACCCGCCGTTCGAAATGGTAAAGCTGTTCGCCACGATATATTTATTCCTTTTCGTTTTACCTTACGATAACGGCGTTGATTAACCTGGTGGGATGCGTAGGTTTTACCCTTGTTGTTCCGAGTGTTCTCAAAAACAACTTCGCCACCCGTTTCAAAGATTGTACCTTCACCTCCGGAATCTATTTACTTTGCCTTGCGCTACCTGATTTGTTTATCGTGTCTGATATTTCTGACGGCCTCCCCTTTTGCTCAGGGAGAACGAAACCCGTTTGAGTTGACGGCACGGCTGCCGGTGCAAAGTTCGGTTGAAGGAGCCGATTCTTTGCAGCAGGCCAAAGTAAGTGATAATCCGTTTGATCTTCGGCCAGCAGGAGCTATTGCTTCAACAGTCAATGCACCTGCGTCCGCGCCGGCTAACTTGGGTAGTAGTATCGCTAAAAATGAACCGCAGAAAGACCAACGAAACGGCCCTCTGGTAATTCAAACCGCTGACCCTGACAAAGGAAAGGGCACGCTGCTGGCCGTCCATGTTATCCTGTTGATCACACTTGCAGGTTTATGGTTGCTCTTTGGTGATCTACTACAACAATGCCTGAGGGCAACAATGAATGATGGTATCATGACCCAGCTCTATACCCGCCGTTCGGGCGGAGAATTAGGAGCATTATGGGCATGCTATATTTACTTTTTTCTGGCGGCAGGGTTTTACATTTACTTGCTTACCACCAACTTTGACATCGGGCTCAGCTACGGAATTTGGGGTAGTTGGCTTACCTATGCTCTCGCGGTAGCCGCAGCTTTGGGAATGAAGAATATGATTCTGGTATTGTTCTCCTTCCTTTTTCCCGTCCGCAAAGAGGTGAGCAGATATGTGTTTGCGTTAATGATCTTCGCAATCCTTGGGGGTATCTTCATCGCGCCAATTAACCTTTTGATCAGCTATGCCCCCGTAGAGTGGCGAACAACTTTCCTCTACGGCGGAGTAGTAGCGTTGGTTACTATCTACGCTTTACATCTGATGCGAGGGATGTTCATTGCTGGTCGTTTATTCTTCAGCAGGCCCGTGCATTTTTTGTTGTATATTTGCGCGGTCGAATTAGCGCCTTTGTTGCTAATCTACTATTACGTGAGTGGCTTACTTCCCTGACGTGGAGACCCCCCCGAATTGACATTGAGGACGAAAACTATGAGTATGGCAGCGGCATCTGAGAACACGAAGAAGGCATTGAAACCAGTTCGTACCATTCTGGTATCCCAACCAGAACCTGAACGTAACCCGTTCGCACGGTTGGCAAAAAAATATGACCTCCAGATTGATTGGCGACCATTCATCGAGGTCAAAGGTCTTACCGAAAAAGAATACCGCAAAGAACGCTTGCGTCCGGATGAGTTCTCCGCCATCATCTTCACTTCGAAGTTAGCCATCGAGCACTTTTTCCGACTCTGCAAAGCGATGCGCATTGAAATGAGCCAGGAAACGAAGTACTACTGCATGACCGAGGCAATTGCCAATTACTTGCAGAAATTTATCGTCTACCGTAAGCGTAAAGTTTTCTTCGGCCAGCGTACCATTCAGGACTTGGCACCAACGCTTAAGAAGCATCGTAGTAAGGAAAAGTTTCTGTTGCCAACCGGAAACCTTGGCTCCAAATTTGTTTCGGCCTATCTCGATGAAAATAAATTTGACTGGACTTCAACCCTAATGTACCGCACTGTTTCCGCGGACCTGAGTGACCTTGAAGATGTATTCTACGACATCCTCATCTTTTACTCTCCTCTCGGCATTGATTCTCTCTATGAGAATTTTCCCACCTTTGAACAAAAGGAAACCCGTATGGCGGTTGCTGGTCGGAAGACAACCAAAGCCTGTGAGGACCACGGCTTAGTGGTCGATATCGCTCCCGAACCACCGAAGGTGCCTAGTATGGAAATGGCGCTCGACAATTATTTGAAGGAAAGCAATGCATAAAGTGTGTGCTAACGGGTATGAATAGACCAAGCCTAGCCCCGGAAGATCAGCAATTGCTAGACCAATTGCGGGAAAACTTAAGTACGGCCGAACTGCCCGGCTTTGCCGCGCAGCAAACCATGGCTCCAGCTATGCGTGGGGAATTTCCTGGCCCTACCGTGAACGCTCGCAGGGCTTCAGTAATTGCACTTTTCTATCCGTTAAATGAAAGATTACATTTACTTTATATTCAACGGACGAGCCCTAAGCGTGATCGTCATGCCGGACAAATTTCTTTCCCCGGTGGCTCCGTTGATCCTGAAGATCGCGACGCGGCTCATACCGCTTTACGCGAATTGGAAGAAGAGGTTGGAGTGCCACAATCTTCGGTAGAAATCCTGGGTAGCCTAAGTTCTTTATACGTTCCCGTTAGTAATTTCATGGTGGACCCATTTGTGGGTTGGATGCCAGAACGACCAAAGTTTGTGCTACAAGAAAGTGAAGTAGCGCGGGTACTAGAGTTGCCTTTTGCGGAGTTTTTTACCTCGAAAGCTCGCCGTATTGGGTCACGGAAATTGGTGAACGGAATGACTTTGCCAAACACGCCATACTGGTTTGTTAGTACGGAAGAAATATGGGGAGCAACCGCAATGATGACCGCCGAACTTGTAAAGGTGATAGAGGGTTAGCTTTTTTCATTTAGTACCATCTCCGCGCCTTTTTCTGCGATCATATACACTGGTGCATTAGTGTTTCCGCTCACAATTTTTGGCATTACACTTGCGTCGATCACACGTAGGTTATTTATACCTCTTACACGCAACTGGTCATCTACAACGGCTAGCTCGTCATTCCCCATTTTGCAGGTGCCTACTGGGTGATAAATGGTTTCAACTTGTTGTTGAATATGCCGCCAGATAGCATCATCAGAACTGATATCAGGCGGAGAAAATCGACGTTTTCGATGTGCGGAAAAAGCATCCGCGTCCATTACTTCAATGGCTTTTTTAGTAGCCTCCAGCATCACCGTTCGATCTTCTTCGTGCGCGAAAAAGTTGGGTTGAATAAGCGGATAATCTTTTGCATGGCGCGAACGCAGGTGCAAAGAACCTCTTGAAGCAGGGCGAAGGAGGGAAGGTAGAATTGTAAAGCCATCTTCTCGATCTGGAAAGGTTCGGTAGTCGTGAAAATCAGAAGAATAGCCTTCACCAACGTGGAAAGACGAAAAGTGAAATTGGTAGTCTACGCGTCCTGGGCTTAAGGAACTGGAGCCAAAGGCTACAGCTTCCAATGGGCTGCTGTTCAGAACTCCTTTCCCCCGTATCAGATAGTCTACCGCAGCCCGTGCCATAGGTAAAGGACGAACGTAGTGGTTTTGTCCTTCTTGCTGGTGAGATAAAGCTCCGATGGGGCAGAAAAGGTGATCTTGTAAGTTTTTCCCAACCCCGGGAATATGACGAATACAACTAATCTTGTGCCGCTCAAGTTCTTCCTTTTCGCCAATACCAGAAAGCATCAGTAGTTGCGGCGAGGCAAAGGAACCAGCGGAAAGAATTACCTCCTTTTGAGCTACAAAATCTTGTGGTGTTTTATTGCTTTTGCCAGCCATGACCCCCACCGCCCGGTCGTTCTTAATAATGATGCTGGACACGTGGGTATTGGTAATGACCCGCAAGTTTTTTCGGGACATTATGGGCTTAAGAAAAGCAGAAAAAGCAGAATGCCGCTTACCATCTTTGATAGTGAACTGGAAGAGGCCTGCACCCGCTTGCTGCTCACCGTTATAATCATTGTTGTGGTCAAAACCTTTTTCTACACAGGCATTTACGAATGATTTTGCGAAAGGAGAATGGTAGCGGCTAGGAAACTCAACGTGAAGTTCACCATCTTGACCATGGTAGTCATTGCTGATGTCGGCATTGTCTTCGTGGCGGGTGAAGTAAGGGAGTACCTCATTATAACTCCAACCTTTATTACCTAGAGCTGCCCAATCATCGTAGTCGGTACGGTTACCGCGTACGTAAGCCATAGCATTAGTAGAGCTGCTACCGCCAAGAACTTTACCACGTGGAAGATAGATTTTGCGACCAAGTAGATGCTCTTGAGGCGCTGACCAATAGCCCCAGTCTACCGAAGTACGGTGTAGTTTTGGATAGCCAGCAGGAATGATGATGTTAGGGTTGCGGATAGGGCCACCTGCTTCGATAAGCAGGACCTGATTCTCAGGATTAGCAGAGAGTCGATTGGCGAGTAAACAGCCCGCAGAACCAGCACCGATGATGATATAGTTGTAGGTCACGCTGCAAATTAGCGAAATTTCGCTTTCTAACGACTGATAACCGTAACTACATCCCGTGATTGCGCGGCGCGGTCTCGTGCCATCTGGACGGTGTCACCAAGGGCGGTAATGTGGCCCATTTTACGAAATGGCCGGGTTTCTGCTTTGCCGTAGAGGTGGGGATAGACTTCGGGAATGGCAAGAAGGTTGGCCCATCCATCGTAAACGGCCGGCCCGGTATGTCCTTCTGCACCAAGGAGGTTTACCATTGCTCCGGGGCGGAGAAGGTCGGTGGGGCCAAGCGGTAGATCCATGATGGCGCGCAGGTGTTGGTCGTACTGGCTGGTCATACAAGCCTCAATAGTATGGTGGCCGCTGTTGTGGGGGCGGGGAGCTACTTCGTTGACAAGAATATCTCCGGTCGGGGTCAGGAAAAGCTCTACGGCCAGGAGCCCCACAATACCCATTTTTTCGGCAACTTCCATGGCCAACTTTGCAGCGCGGGTATCGGTGTCGGAGTCGATGGCGGCGGGGCAAATGAGAAATTCAACGAGGTTGGCGGTAGGGTGGAATTCCATCTCTACGGTTGGGAAAACGGAGATGGCTCCGGAAGGCGTACGGGTTACGATGACGGCGAGCTCCTTTTCGATATCGACGAGGGATTCAATGACGCAGGGACAATTAAGCAGTTTTGTAACGACGTCTTGTTCGCTGCGGATTACGGCAACGCCCTGACCATCGTAGCCGCCGGTGCGGGCTTTCTGGACGAACGGGAGTGCGATTATGCCGGAAGCGATGGCTTCTTTGACTTCCGTTGCGTTGCTGTAGAGGCTAAATTTTGAGGTAGGAATACTTTCTTCAGCGTAGAATTTTTTCTGAAGGCCTTTGTCCTTGATCAAGTCGATTTTGTCTGGCTGAGGGTAGACTTTGACACCTTCAGCTACGAGCTGGTGAAGGGCACTAGTATCAATATGTTCAATTTCGATGGTTACTATATCCATCTTACGTCCGAATTCTAGAACGTCCTCCTTACGGCTAAAATCTCCGGAATGAAATACGGTTGCGTAGTTGGCTGCGGGGAAGCTGTGGTTACGGTCGAGCACATGGATGGGTAAGTGCCAGTCTGCGCCAGCCTGACAGAGCATTTTGCCTAATTGGCCGCCGCCGAGGATGCCTATTCTTGGGGAGGAGTTATTTGCCATGGGGCGAAGATAGTCAGATAGTCAGATAGTCGAATGGTTAAACGTGAAGCAGGAGAGCGTCATTTTTCGAAAGAAATAGAGTACTTGATTTCTTTGGCGATGTTTCTGAAAACCTCACCTTGCACCTGCGCTTGCGCCGCACTAAAAAATGAACATGGCTACTAACGAGAAGCTTCCTAAAATCGGAGGGGTAGTTCTATAAAATTTTCTACTTCGCAACTTATGTTGCCTTCTGCTTCATTACTACCGCGTCTTATTAACAAAACTACACCCGATGTTCAAGAAGTTTAACTCCATCGAAAACACTTACCGTAAGGAACACATTAACCGCATCCAGCTGGAAGGCTACTGGGTGGGCGATTACGTTGTACAGGAAAAAGTACACGGCGCGAATATGAGTTTCTATACTACCGATGGTGTG
This sequence comes from uncultured Lewinella sp., assembly GCA_964410795.1. Lineage (GTDB taxonomy): Bacteria > Bacteroidota > Bacteroidia > Chitinophagales > Saprospiraceae > Neolewinella. The sequence continues at coordinate 46,714 of CAYPIM010000010.1, forward strand.
AACTTTACGGCTTGCAAGCGTTCGGGGCCAGTGCTGCCGGGAGAATCTTTCAACAATGCTGACAAGGTACTGGCTGATAACCTTTCCGGACTGAAGATGATCTGGATCAAGCTGAAGGCTGAGCGGCCTGAGCTGGAACAACTCAACGTTTTTGGGGAAGTTTTGGGCGGAAGCTATCCGCACCCTGATGTCCCTCGTTCGCCAGTCGCGATCAGGGTGCAAAAAGGTGTGCACTATTCACCAGAAAACTTGTTCTACGCTTTCGATGTGCAGGTAAATGAAGTGTACCTGAGCGTTGACGACGCAAACGCATGTTTCCGTACCGCCGGAATGTTCTACGCGAAGACACTGTTTCGTGGCTCACCGGATGAAGCCCTGGCTTACCCTAACGATTTTAATTCGACCCTGCCCGCTGAGCTTGGCTTGCCGGATATTGGAGAGAATGTTGTGGAAGGAACGGTCATCCGTCCGGTTGAACCGAAGTTCCTTGGTAGCGGTAGCCGCGTTATTCTGAAAAACAAGAACGCGAAGTGGGCCGAGAAGAAGCAACGCAAGGCTTCCGCTAAGCCCGCAGAACCGCTGGCGCCCGAGTTGCAGGCGCTGCTTGACCTTGCTTTGGAGTACGTTAATGAAAACCGATTGGAAAACGTACTGAGTAAAATTGGTGCGGTTACCATTAAGGATTTTGGACGTGTACTTGGCCTGTTCAACAAGGACATTTACGACGATTTCCAAAAAGAGAACACTGAGCGTCTTGCTGCGGTAGAGAAGGCCGATTTGAAGCGAATCAATAAGGGCTTTGGCCGCGTAGCAGCGGACCTCGTTCGGGTTCGGCTGCTGCAGTGACACGCTTCGGTCTAGTGGTAGGTATCGCTATTGATCCGGCAAATGGAATTGCCCGTGCTTAGGTCATGTTTGAATTCTAAATTATGGGGACACCTTTAGAAAACAGAGGTGCCTACTCAAATTATCAAAAAAGTGCCGCCTCCGATTTTCGGAGGCGGCTCAAATAATGGTGGTTTTAGAGACATTCAACTACTTTCAGATACGGATGATTTCTCCGGAAGCTCATGGGGTGGTTCGGTTTTAAAAAGGTTAGTTCACGCAATGGCTATTTATTTGCTGGAACAAAGTTCTGGGAATTTTGCCATTCCGTTGCATAACTTTAGTTACCCCTACCCACGATGTTGAAATTTGTTATCCTAATTCTCTACGGGTAGTGCGGGAGCTCCTTCCATTGCCAATGTATACCCAGAGGCTTCCACCAGAAAGCGGACGGTCTCGAGTAGGCCGTTACCTTCCAGGCGGGCTTCTTCGATGAGTTTGCTCTTTAGGGCTTCGTCGCGGAGGCGCTCTTTAGCTTCCTTGTTGAGGGCGCTATAGTCAGCGGCAGTGAAGCTGTTGAACCAGCTCTCTTCGAGGTTACGGTAGATGAGTTCGTGATCGATGGCCAGGATTTCTGGATCGGGGAGATTGGAAATGCGAACGGTTTGGGTGGCGTCGTCTACTTTGATGTCTAACTGTTCGAGGTTGTAGCCGACGAGCACTTTTCCGCGTACTTCAACGGTTGCCGTTTTATCAAATCGGAGCCGGGCGGGCAGGGGAAGATAAAGGGTTACGTTGCGGGTTTTAGTAGAGTTATAGAGTTCGCTTACGTCTCCTTCTACGGTGACGAGCTTGGTTACTTTACGGATTTGCTCCAGGAGGACGGTGGCCTCCGTGCGGGTTTCGTTGGCCGAAGCATTGGAAAAACCCCAAAAAGCGGCAAGGCCAAGGAGGAATGCCAGTAGGGCGGTGGTTAGTATCAGGGAGAGTTTGGACATTGAAAACGAATTTAGAAAAAGAAGCTTAATTTTTTATAGATACTAAAGTTGCCTTGAGGCCTAAGGATTAAGACAATATCGTTTAAAAACTTCACTTGGTCTGCTACCTGCTGTACTTAGTATAAAGTTAAGTTAAACAGCAAAAAGACCGGGCTAGGTTACCGTATTTTACCAACTGATTAACCCAGCCTATAAATATTATGCGTACCCTACTTACCCTGCTCTTCGCAACTTTTCTTTGCACCTGCGCCAGCGCCCAAACCATAAACGGCCG
>CAYPIM010000010.1:48910-56185 GCA_964410795.1 uncultured Lewinella sp.
TGCTCTTCGCAACTTTTCTTTGCACCTGCGCCAGCGCCCAAACCATAAACGGCCGGATTACTGATGCAGAAACCGGGGAGCCACTACCCTTCGCTTCCATTTACGTGCCCCGTACCAAAAGCGGTGCGGCAAGTAATGCCGACGGTTACTTTCAAGTAGACCTCGGAGGCGGTAATAAGGTCGTCTTCTCTTACCTGGGTTACCAGACCCAAGTGAAAACCATCAGCGGTGGTAAAGCTGATGTGCAGCTAGTGAGCGAAACCCTGGACCTGGAAACGGTGGAAATCATCAGCGGTGGTGAAGATAAAAGCTATGCTGTGATTCGCCGTGCGATCGCTAAGGCAGACTATCATCGTAACCAGTTAGATGCCTATACGGCCCAGGTGTACATCAAGGGGACAGGTAAGGTGAATAAACTACCTGGCCTGGTGAAATTGTTGGCCTCTAAGGAAGACCGGAAAGAAATGGATGAAGTGACAAAGCGCCCGTTTACTTCTGAGACTACCAGTAAAGTGGAATATACCCGGCCGAATAACTATAAACAGCAAGTGCTTTCTAAGTTGGAGGTTGGCGACTCAGACTTTGATGCAAACCAGTACTTTTTCACCTCCTTTTACGACCCATTTGTAGCTGGAGAAATGGTGAGCCCGTTGCATCCACGGGCTTTTGGGTACTACAAGTTTGAGCAAGAGGGCGTATTCGTGGACCAGGATGAACTGGTTAATAAAATTAAGGTCATCCCGCGCAGCCGGGGAGAAGATGTCTTTGAAGGTTTCATCTACATTGTGAACGGAGACTGGTCTATTCACAGCCTGGAACTGACGACCTATAAACTGGGCTTTCAGATTGATATTACCCAGCGGCAGGCTGAGGTAGAGGACCACGTCTGGATGCCGGTAACAACTACCCTGGATGCGGAAGGACAAATATTTGGCGTCGGCTTTGAATATCATTACCTGAGCACTGTCAGCGATTATGTGCTTACGCTTAACCCCGATCTGGGCGGCTATGTGGAAGTAATCGATGAGAAAAGTCAGCCAGAGATGGCACAACAAACAAAGAAGGCAAGGAAGTTGTCTGAACTTGAACAACGACTAAATGAGGGCGGGGAAATAAAGCGCAAAGACCTTCTCAAGCTCATGCGCAATTACGAAAAAGAGGAGCAAAAGAAAGCACCAGAACCAGAGGTAGTAAAGAGCTACACCTTTGTTCAGGATAGTACGGTAGAGATTATTACTGATACGGCCTCATGGGCAAAGATTCGCCCTGTTCCGCTCACCGAGCAGGAAGTACTGGCCTACGTTATTGCGGATAGCATTGAGCGAAGAGATACCATTGAGATGAGAACTGGTGTTGATACGGGAGGTGATGATGTGACCGTCTCCGTGAGGAACAAGAAGAAAAGAAAGCGGAAGAACCCACACCTGCGCACCAACTTCTTTCCTGATCCCTTTTTTAATCCGGTGGAAGGTTATGCCTTGGGTGGCCGTCTTGGCTTCCGGAATACCAAAAAGAAATGGAGTTTAGGCGTTAACCCTCGCTACGGTATCGGTTGGAAACGACTGATCGGACAAGCTGATCTCAGGCTGGGGCGCAGTGGTAAAGACCAAGAGCCCCGGTATAAACTCAGCGGTGGAAGATTTTTGCGCCAGTTTAATGATGGCCCGGCTATCGAACCTTGGATAAGTACCTACACGAACTTGTTTAACGGTGAAAATTACATTCGTCTTTACGAGCGGGTATACGGGCAGTTTGAATACCGTAAAAACTACGGAGATACCTGGCGAGCGGAAGCTACTATTGCTTACGAAGACCGCCGAGCCGTTCGCAATACCTCCAATAATAACTGGTTTGGCCTCGGTGATGAAGAGGAATATACCGCCAATGAACCTTTCAATAGTGAGCGCGGAGCCGTTAATGTAGTAGCTCCGGCAGCACTCATTAATTTAGGAATTGTTTGGCGGCCCGGACTGGAATACCAAATGAATGGTAAAGAGAAAACAGTGATCGAAAATTCCGCCCCAACGATAATGGCTAGTATTCGGACTGGCCTACCTAATATCGGAGAGAGTGCCTCTGATTTTACAGCATTGGAAGCCAGCTACGAACGCCGATTTTCCAACGGCCGTAAAGGCGACGTTGATCTGCTCGTACGTGGTGGAGCTTTCCTGAACCGGGAGGTCGTTGATTTCCCTGACTACAAGCATTTTGCTACGTCAGAACTAACCCTGACTTCTCTGGATCCAATTGGTTCTTATCGCCTACTGCCTTATTACCTGGAGAGCACAAACAAAGAATACCTGGAGGTCTATGCGCATTACCAGTTTCGAAAATTCTTGCTTACCCAGATCTGGAAACTCCACCTGCTGGGGCTCAAAGAAGACTTGTTTGTGAACTACCTCTACACACCTACCTCCGAGAACTACACCGAACTTGGCTATTCCATCGATAACATCTTCCGTGTACTACGAGTCGAATTTGTTTCTAGCTTCCGAGACTTTAAGTATGATGACTTTGGGGTGAGAATCAGTATCGCCAGCACCTTTGGAAGGTTCTAGGGGGCAGCCCTTAGCGTTAAGCATTTAGGCACTACACTATCGTGGAGCCCAGCAACCCCCTCATATGGAGCCCAGCGGGCGACCCCACGACAAAATGCCACATGGGGAATTGCTGCGCGGAGCCTAGATGCTTAACGCTAAGCGCTAAACCCTAAAAACATGCGGTCCCCGCCGGATTCGAACCGGCAACCCTTTCCTTAACAAAGAAACGCTCTACCATTGAGCCAGAGGACCAATTAATAGAAAGATAGTAGGATAGATTAATAGAAAATAAAGCTACCGCACGAGGGAAGAAGCCTGCAATGGCATGCGTACGGTTTAGCGCACGGCCATTTATTTGCAGGACACTATTCACTTCGCTCAAAAGATGAGTAAGCAAAGCGAAACGAGCGGCACTTGCGGAAACTCTATTAATCTATAACTCTATCATATCTATCAATCTAATGCTGGCGGTGAGGACGGGGCTCGAACCCGCAACCTTCGGGTGGACAACCCGCTGCGCTACCATTGCGCCACATCACCGAGTGGATAATTTTGTTGGTGCGGTGGGGCTCGAACCCACGACCCACGGTTTAAGAGACCGCTACTCTGCCAACTGAGCTACGCACCAATATTTGCTAAGTTCTGACGGATGGACTCGAACCACCGACCCTCCGCGTATCAGGCGGAAGCGCTAACCAACTGCGCCACGTCAGAATGTTTCGGTAAAGGAAAGTGTCCTCGACAAATGGACTTGACCTTGGGAGAAGGCAGTTAAAGTCGTCAATAGGGATAGCTGCTAGAGCTACCGTAACGAACAATTGTATTGTGTCGAAGAAAAGAGGATGGATTATTATGAATCGATCAATCGGAGGAAGGAACCCGGAAGCATTATGCACCCGTGTTTCCAGGGTGTTAGCAAATGCTGTCCGGGCGAATATCTCGCCCGTCGAAACGTTTATTTATATTTGAATTCCGCATGGTTAATTTGCTTTGCGAGGGGGTAATGCTTTGGGCAACTCAAAAAGTTGCAATGGCTAAAAGAATATTGAACATTGGTTCATATTTCTCCGATCTAATTGCGATTTTCCCAATTCCTAATACTGTTCCCTGGGCAGGTAATCGGTAACGGCCTTTTCAGAAAATTCCCAAAGCCGTCGTGCCAGCTGCTCATTACGAGCTATGCTGGAGGGTTTGCGGAGGCATTGTTTTTCGTCAAAATACCGTCCGGAAACATCCTGCACTTCTGGGCTTTCGGCTAAGTAAACGGAAGTATCGGCTCCTTTGTGAGGTGGGATAGCGAATGGCTTATACATTGACCAAACGGTGCTGGTAAGGGTGCCGGCTTTCTTGTTGGCTAGCCTGGTACCGACGACCCCGGGGTGGAGGCAGTTGGTGGTTAGTTCTTCGCCAAAGCGGCGGTCTAGCTCCATAGTAAAGAGCACATTCGCCAGTTTACTTTGGGCATAAGACTTGGAACCGTTGTAGTGCTTTTCTCCTTGTTCGCCCCGGAAGCTACCGAAGTCTATTCCCCCTTTGGCATGCAGTGCACTGCTAACGTTGATTACCCGGCTACAATGACGGCAACATCGGATAGCGGGCATAAGTGCCATGGTGAGGAGGAAATGACCTAGGTGATTAACGCCGAACTGAAGTTCATAACCATCCTTGGTAAGTTCAAGGCTGTCAGTATACACACCAGCATTATTGATCAGCACATCAAGTTTTGGGTGTTCAGCGAGAAACTCATCGGCTGCTGCGCGGATGGAAGAAAAGTCGGCCAAGTCAAGTGGAAGGGTATCAATGCGATGATTTCCCGTTTTTTCAGTAATGGCTTGAGCAGTGCGTTGTGCCTTCACTTCATCACGGCAGGCCAGCACTAAATGAGCGCCACGCTTTGCCAGCCGCTCGGCCGTAGCACGGCCGATGCCATCGTTGGCTCCAGTGATGAGGATGGTTTTTTCTTCCATAAACTTACTTGTGGAGACTGAAGGGCCTCTACTTGATAGCTGTTTATGGGTAACGCGTTTTTGGGGGGGGAGGGTTCAAAATTAGTATTTGGGCTTGTGCTCGTTATTCGACCCAAAGGAAAAATTAACAAGACTTGCCTTAAGTCAAAGCACTCCTTGGACTGACGAAGAACGTGCCGATGGCTATTTATTTCCCACCTACAAATAGTGCTGAAATACTCTCGTTGTCGTGCGTCTTTCGGATTCCTTTAGCAAATAATGCAGCGGAGCTCAAAACCTTGATCTTAGGGGAAATTTGCTTTAATGGCACGGCATCACAGACGATCAGTGTCTCCAACTGGGATTTTTCAATCTTCTCGTAAGCATCACCGCTCAGTATAGGGTGGGTGGCGATGGCGCGTACGGATTTTGCACCGCGCTCCATGATCAGGTCGGCGGCTCGGCACAACGTGCCGGCGGTGTCCACGAGGTCGTCCACCAGGATCACGTCCGCGCCTTCTACGTCGCCGATCAGGGTCATGCCCGCAATTTCTCCGGCTCGTTTGCGGTATTTATCACAGATCACAACGTCGCGCTCGTAGTATTTTGCGTAGTCGCGCGCACGCTTTACTCCCCCCATGTCCGGGCTGGCGAAAGTGACGTTGCTCATGTCCTGAGTATCGAAGTAAGGGATGTAGATCGCCTGGCTCTTGAGGTGGTCCACAGGAATGTCAAAAAAGCCCTGAATTTGATCAGCGTGGAGATCGAGCGTCATGATGCGATCGGCACCGGCTTCTACGAGAAGGTTGGCAATAAGTTTGGCGCTGATGGGGACTCGAGGTTGGTCTTTTCTGTCCTGGCGGGCGTAGCCGAAGTAAGGCATCACACAACAGATGTAACCTGCACTGGCCCGCCGGGCAGCATCTATGGTCAGCAGCATCTCCATCAGGTTCTCGTGGGGCTGGAAAGTACTGCCGATGATGAATACGTACTCGCCACGGACACTTTGCTTAATGATCGGTTGCATTTCCCCATCGTTGAACTTGGAGACGTGCAGATCGCCTAGTTTCTGGCCATAGGCCGTAGCGATCTTTTCGGAGAGGTACTGGCTGCCAGTGATCGAGAGCATCGTCACGTGATCAGTCATCGGAGTAAGGCGGGGCTTGTGGGACATGGGACAAAGTTAGCCCGTTTGGTGTTTAGCCTGTTAACCTGAGCAAGAAAAGGTCGCAGACGGTACTAGCGTGAGTACTACCGACTACCGACTGCGAACTAGTAACTTTGCGTACATGATCAATTTTCGACCCATCGCCAGGGTAATCAGTATTCTCTTTGGGCTCATTGGCCTGATGATCTGGACGGCTTTACCCTTCAGCTGGATCTATGCAGAAAACGGTTGGCCGATCTTTCTTGCGGGCCTCACTTCTATTGGGCTCGGAGGGCTTTGCTCGTTGATCAAAAACCCCAAAGGCGTCCCTATTCGAAAGCGCGAAGGCTACCTGATCGTTGCGCTAAGCTGGGTAGCTATGGTTACTGCGGGGATGCTGCCTTACTTGTACAGCGGAATGATTCCTTCCGTTGCCGATGCCTTGTTTGAAACGGTTTCGGGGATGACGACTACGGGGGCTTCCGTACTCACCGATATCGAATCTCCCGATAATCCCAAATCGTTGTTATACTGGCGAAGTTTAACACAGTGGATCGGAGGTATGGGTATCATTGTACTTACGATCGCAATTTTCCCACTGCTTGGTATCGGGGGAATTGAATTGTTCGCAGCCGAAGCCCCGGGGCCCACATCGGATAAACTCCACCCTCGGATTAGCGAAACCGCTAAGCGGTTATGGCTGCTCTACGTTGGCCTTACGGGGACCCTGGCCGTCTTGCTGGTCGTTTTCGGACTAACCCCCTACGAAGCGATAAATCATGCCCTTACTACGATGGCAACGGGCGGTTTCAGTACGCGTAACGCTAGTGCAGCGGCTTTTGCTCCCCATATCCAGTATTTACTCATCGTCTTCATGTTTCTGGCGGGCGTGAACTACACGGTGCTTTACCTGAGCTGGAAACGCCGCTGGGCGGATGTTTGGCGGAGCGACGAATTAAAAGCCTACGTTGGTCTGGTGGTGATTCTTTCCTTTGTTTGCACGCTAGGCGTTTATTTCTCTGAAAACGGCGGTAGTTTCGAAGCGTCTTTTCGGGATAGCCTCTTCCAGATTGTAAGCCTGATTACCACCACGGGCTTTGTCTCTGCCGATTATACAAGTTGGTCTACAAGTCTGACCTTTATTTTCTTTATCCTGCTTTTCCTGGGGGCTTGCGCGGGCTCTACTTCCGGAGGGATCAAGCTTATTCGCCACCTGGTTTTCTTTAAGAACAGCTACCTGGAATTTAAGCGTATTCTGCACCCTTCCGCCATCGTTCCGCTGCGGTTAAATGGGGAAGTAGTCCAGGGCCGAATTATTACCCACGTCTTTAATTTTCTTCTGCTTTACCTGCTCATTTTCGTAGTCGGATGTGTAGTGCTGGCGATGATGGGCCTTGACTTTGAAACGGCACTCGGGGCTATGGCTACCAGCCTTGGTAACGTTGGCCCCGGCATCGGTAAGGTTGGGCCGGTAGATAACTTCGCCTGGCTCTCACCGCAGATTAAGATCTTCCTTAGCTTCGTGATGATCATCGGGCGCCTGGAGATTTATACCGTATTGGTTTTGTTCTCGCCGTTCTTTTGGAGACTTAATTAGATTGATAGATATGATAGTGTGATAGATTAATAGAGCTGCCGCGAG
>CAYPIM010000011.1:0-32624 GCA_964410795.1 uncultured Lewinella sp.
CAAGATACGAATCGCTACATCGTTACCTGAAAAAGTCAGCTTGACAGACCACTAGCTTTGACTTTATTCCTCTAAAATGCTCAATTGAAATTTCTTTTATCATTCTATTTTTTTGTTTCGGCTAACATACTTGCATCCACAACTATTACACATACAGTCACTACGTGGACCGTCAAATTGTACATACAGACCCGTATTTAGCGAATAAAACACAACCCCTAGGAGAGGTGTCGTTGACAGCCCAAGTTACGCATACAACCCCATTATTTCCCGAAAATACACAGTCTATCCCCCCTCCCCCAAACCAAGCACCAAAAAGAAAAGAGCCCCCCCTTCAAGCCCCACCCTGCCCCAGTGCCACTTGCTCCAGGTGATCAGCTCATTTTTTAGGGCTACTTCGTTGAAAGCGGCCTGGTAGAAGAGCTCGTTGGTGCCTTTAAAGTAAGCGTAGAAGCAGGCAACGAAAGCTGCCGCAAATAAGGCGGACACCAGCGCGAAGCCCCGGCCGGGCGACTTGGCACGGAAATATACTATCGATATGGTGATGGGAACGAGCGCGGCAATCACCGTAAGTACCGTATAAAAGCGCCCGATGGCGGGGCCGAAAGTTTCGTAGTAGTTATAAAAATCCGGCGCAGACAACGACTGCCAGTACGGGACCAAAAGCACGCCTTCGGTAATCTGGCTGCCCAGAAAAACGGAGAATATGGCGAGCGAAATATATTTCAGGTGATCGTTCATGTTCTGGTGTATTTAGCCTGGCCGTCATGCTCGTGACGGGGTCAGGTGTTCTTTCCGTTAAACGTGGTGGTTTTGTAGATGGATGGTTTTTACCACGGGTTTCCTGCAGGCAGACCAGCTTGTAATTGCCCCCAGGCCAACCAATCCCCCTCAAGCATTGTTCTCAATCCGCAGTTTCAGGGCCTACTTCACCGCTGGCGGCATTCCTTTCGGGGAGTTGACCGCAGGAGGAAAGTCCGGGCAACGCAGGGCACCACGCCGGCTAACGGCCGGGGGCCAAGGAGGAATCCGAAGGCTACGGAAAGTGCCACAGAAAGCTATACCGCCCGTAATCTCGGTTGCGGGTAAGGGTGAAAACGTGCGGTAAGAGCGCACGGCTCGCCGTGGCAACGCGGCGGGAGGGTAAACCCCGTGGGTTGAAATACCACGCAGTATTGTTGCCTTCGGGCAGTCGTCGGCTCCGGCGATCCTTTGCGGGGCAATACGGGTAGGTAGATCGAGCCCGCTGGCAACGGCGGGCCTGGATAAATGGTGAAGCGCCCCAATCCTTCGGGAAGGGGCTGACAGAACCCGGCTTATCGGAGCTTTGAACTGTTATTTAATGACGGCCCGGCTAACGCGTTAGTGTTGGTTCCGGGCCGTCGCCTTTTTGGATGGGGGGGAGCTTTATAGGCGGGCCTAAATCGCGATGGGCGGACCTCAGCCTGCGGCTTCGATGCAACCCATCGCTAGACGACGTATCCTTATCAGGGCACTGACTTCATCGCGCTTAAGACACAGCTTAAAACCATTCCTTGCATCCTGCGTCCGCGCCCTTAGTATCTTTGCCTCTTCAAAAAACGATACCACCTTGGAAAACTGGGAAGAAGACTTTGAGTACCAACGCGTGCGCCACTACATCAAGAAGCGCTTTCAGCGCCCGGTATTACCCAATATGGACGCGATGCTGTTCCTGATCGGTGTGCAGGAGCTCGGCCGCTGGAAAGAAGGCTTTACGAAGGAAGAGAAGCAGGACCTGATGCACATCGCCGTCTGTCGCCTATTTGCCACCGACGGCCACTACGAGTTCGTCGGTCGTGACGACGAGGGCTGGCCGCACTACGAACTGAACACGAAAATACCGCCACAAGACCTCAGGGGGCAGGAGCAACTGCTCAAAACCAAGATCGTAGCCTATTTCAAGGAACTGGAGGAAGAAGAAGGGATTTTGGACTAACCACCAAGCCGCGACACTTTCATTACCTTTGACCACTAAAATAAAAAGCTGACATGCGACTCCTGATAAAATTCTCCCTCTTTGCTTTAGTTCTCACCGTATTCGCTGCCTGCGGCAAAAACGGACCAGGAACAACCCTTGAGATCAAGACCAATAAAGGAGATATTACCGTTCTACTCTTTGAAGAAACCCCCAAGCACAAAGAGAACTTCATCAAACTGGCCAACGAAGACTACTACGCTGGCACTCTCTTCCACCGCGTCATCAAAGACTTCATGATCCAGGGCGGCGACCCGAACAGTAAGGATGCCGGACCAAACGTACCTCTCGGCGGAGGCGGTCCCGGTTACTTAATCGACGCTGAAATCGGCCAGCCGCACCTGCGTGGTGCCCTCGCTGCGGCCCGGACCAACAACCCTCAGAAAGCCAGCAGTGGCTCTCAGTTTTACATCGTTACCGGCTTAAACCAAAGCGCAGAGACCCTGAATCAGTACGAAAGAATGAAAGGCATCAAGTACAACGAAGCGCAGCGTAAGGCTTATAGGGAGCAAGGTGGCCGCCCGGATCTTGACATGGAGTACACCGTATTCGGCCAGGTACTTACTGGCATGGAGGTCGTAGACGCCATTGCGGGAGTACAGACTGCTAGCGCTGACCGCCCGGTAGAAAACGTTGTAATCGAAAGCGTTACCGTCCAGTAGGTTTCCCGTCTTAGTTTTAGCGCCTGTTGAGGAGCCTGCTTTCGATCTGCTAGCCGTATGTTCTCGGCCAAGACCTCAACTCTCCAACAAGCTCTTAGTCCATCCCCACTTTTTACTTTAAATAATATTCCCTTGCGTCAACTATTCGCTCTTTTGTTTCTGGCTGTATTGTTCAGCCAGTGTTCTGCTCCGAAGCCAGTCTTTATGGCCAACCGGCAAACGGTGGTCGCTGCAGACACCATTTCCTTCAAAAACGCCTCAGAAAAAGCCACTTCCTACACCTGGAATTTCGGTGATGGTGAAAGCAGTACCGCCGCCAAGCCTACACACCGTTACTTCCGCTCAGGAGACTACACGGTTACATTAACGGCCACCAACGAAAAAGGTAAATCTAAATCCACCACTCAACTCATTACTGTGATCCCTCCTAAAGAATGTCTCGTCCGCATCGAGACCCCCATGGGCACTATGCTCGCCCGCCTCTCTGATGCTACCCCTAATCATCAGGACAATTTCGTCAAGTTGGTAGAGCAGGATTATTACAACGACCTCCTTTTCCACCGCGTCATCAATGGTTTCATGATACAGGGCGGAGACCCTAACAGCCGCGGAGCGGATGCCAGTACCCACCTAGGCTCCGGTGGCCCAGGCTACCAGGTCCCCGCCGAATTCGTAGACAACCTCGCCCACGTGAAAGGTGCTCTAGCTGCTGCCCGGACGAACAACCCGCAGAAAGCGAGTAGCGGCTCCCAGTTTTACATCGTTCATGGCCGCAGTGTTACCGATGCAGAGCTGAACAAGCAGGAGTCTACTACGGGGGTTCGCTATCCGAGCGAGGTTCGTGAGCAGTACCTGGAAACGGGGGGTTCTCCCTTCCTGGACCAAGGCTACACCGTTTTCGGCCACGTGATCGAAGGCCTGGATGTACTCGACAAGATTGCTACGACCAAAACCCGCCCTGGAGACCGGCCCGAAGAAGACGTCTGGATGAAAGTCACCCTCGTCAGATAGTCTCGTTTTATTCGTTCTTAAAATAGTAAGTTACATTCGCATAGAATTGCCCAGCGGTGTAACCTCCCCACCCCTCTCCGACAAGCCTCGCATTCGGCTCGGCGGAGAGGGGCTTTTTAAAAGAAAACGCTTTGCGTTTCGCCCATAAACCCCAAAGCACGACAACCGGAAAGCTTAACAGAAGGCAACCAGGATTTTTTACAATACACTTAGAGATCATCATGAATCAAAACGAAATACTTGGCATCGACGTTGGCGGAACAGGCATCAAAGGTGCAATTGTAGATGTAGAAAGAGGCGTACTCGTTACGGAGCGCATCCGGATCTTAACGCCGCAGCCCGCTACTCCAAAAGCTGTTGCAGCTACCATACAAAAGTTAATCGACGAGTTGGCCTATCAGGGCCCGGTGGGTGTTGGTTTCCCGGCCATTGTTCGTCGGGGTGTAGCCGGAAGCGCAGCCAATATAGACGACAGCTGGATCGGGACGAACATCGAAGCAATCCTGGAGGAAAAAACAGGCCTTCCTTTCTTTGCCGTCAACGACGCAGATGCCGCAGGCATCGCATCCATGGCTTTCGGTGCCGGTCGGAAATACGCAGATGACGGTGTAGTGGTGATGGTTACCATCGGTACCGGCCTTGGTGGTGCACTCTTCGTAGACGGCGAGCTAATGCCCAACCTCGAGATCGGCCAAATCTTCCTGAAGAACCAGAAGGTTGTAGCGGAAAAATTCATCTCCAATAAAATCCGCAAGGACACTGACATGAAGTGGTCCAGTTTTGGTAAACGCTTCAATAAATTCCTCTCCCACGTAGACGCCATCATTAACCCCGACCTCATCGTACTCGGAGGAGGCGCCAGTAAAAGCTTCCCCGAATTCAAGAAGCACCTCAAAACCAACGCGGAAGTAAAAGCTGCAACTTTAGCCAATGCTGCCGGGACGGTTGGAGCGGCGCTTTATGCAGCGCGGAAGAATTTGTAGTTTAGATTGATAGAGCTGCCGTGCGTACAGGTGTTGCATGGCTACCGCACGGGGCAGAAAAAGGGTTAGGGTTTGAAAGATTTAGGAGAATTTCAGGCGATTCTATCTAATCCTCCAAATCCTAACCCCTCTTTTTGCCGCCTACCATGTCTGGCAGCGACTACATTACTACCGAACTACAATACTATGCTACTCTTCAACTGGTTCAAAATCTCCGAAATCGCTGAGCGCCACCAGGCCTAAAAAGGTAAGCAAGCCATTGAAGGCAAGGATAAGGAAACCAAACTCGAAGCCGAAAAACCATTCAGCAGAGTAAGTATCTATTACCATAGAAAAGATAGGTGCTGCAAGGCATACCAACAGCAGGGCAGGGATTTTAGTATTACCTAACAGCGTCACCTCTCGAACCCGCAAGCGCGTGAATAAGCCGAAGGCAAATAGGCCAAGTAACGGTCCGTAAGTATACCCCGCTATTTTGAATATGCTATTGATGACGGCCCGGTCAGCTGCAAACGCCCTGAAGCCAATGATCACCAAGAACAGGAGAACAGAAAAGCCAATGTGCGTATACAGTCGGCGTTTCCGCTCTTCGGCCAACGTTGCTTCATTTTTGTCTTCTGCCGTGACTTCATTCATACCGAGAAAATCGACGCAAAAAGAAGTGGTCAGTGCAGTAAGGGCGCTGTCTGCACTTGAGTAAGCAGCCGCTATTAACCCGAGGACAAAAACAATGCCTGCTACAGGCGGCAGGTGCCGAAGGGCTACCATCGGGTAGAGCTGATCTGAAGCTTCTGGAATTTCGAGTCCAACACTGACAGCGTAAATATATAGCAGAGCGCCTAGGGAAAGAAATAGTAGGTTTGCGAAGATCAGCACAATGCTAAAAGCCGCCATATTTTTCTGGGCGTCCCTAAAGGTGGGCATACTCAGGTTTTTCTGCATCATGTCCTGGTCCAGGCCAGTCATGACAATCGTGATAAGCGCACCGCTAAAAAACTGCTTAAAAAAGTTGTTGGGGTCAGACCAACCTCCTTCGAAATAGAATAGCTGACCGTAGTCGCTGTTACGAATAAGGCTTACCATACCGCTCAGGTCCGTTTCCAAAGCCCCGCCAACGTAATACACGGTAAGGCCAGCGGCTAATAGCATACAGACCGTCTGGAGGGTATCAGTATAAACGATGGTCTTGATTCCTCCCCGGAAGGTATATAGCCAGATAAGGACGATAGTGATCGCTACCGTGGCGGCGAAAGGAACATTCAGTGGACCAGTAACAAATTCCTGAAGTACAATTGCCACGAGGTAAAGCCGCGCTGCCGCACCAATAACCCGGGATAGTAAAAAGTAGAACGCCCCAACCTTGTAAGCGTGTGGCCCAATCCGTTGCTTCAGGTATTCGTAGATACTGGTGAGGCCGAGCTTATAGTAGAGCGGTAATAAAACCGTTGCGATGAAGAGATAGCCTAACAGGTAGCCAAACACTACCTGCATATAGCTAAAGGCTTGGTTTGCACCTCCAGCACCTACGGCTCCGGGAACACTAATGAATGTAACGCCCGAAAGGCTCGCGCCCACCATACCCAAAGCCACAAGGGGCCACGGAGATTTACGCCCCGCCAGGAAGAAAGAATCGTTCTCATTTCCGCTACCACGACTGGTAAGAAAAGAGATCAAAATCAGTACCGCGAAGTACATGGCAATGATACCAACGATGGCGATCGGAGAAAGGGAAACATTCATAGGTCGAGCGCAATATAGTAATGTAGAACGGGAGTCTTGTAATTCAGCTCTCCCGACCGGCTAAAGCGCAATCGCCTCGATCAAGCAGAGAGCTTCGCCAACTCCGCTTTCAACACACCTATTGGTTGAACGCCGGCAGCTCGAAATTTCATCTCTCCGTTCTGAAAAATAATAGTTGTAGGCATCGAACGAACACCAAGTTTCTGGCAAATTTCTTCGTTCCGGTCTACGTCAATCTTGATCAGACGGAGATCATCTCCCAGTTCAGTTTTCAACTGAGCGAGGATGGGGCTGTAGGCGTGGCAAGGGCCACACCAGGTAGCAAAAAAGTCAATTAGTACCGGGGTATTACCGTTGATGAGCTCACGGAAGGAAGTCTTTTGCTTTTCGGCCATTTTTATTTTGCTTTAATTATTAATCCTCAATCCCGTGATGGGAGCACAAGCGGAGGGCATCATTAGTAACACGCAGCGTCCTACTTTAGTTAGCCGTAAACACTGTTCTGCCTTTAAAGTCTCACCAAGCCATGGCGCTTACCCTGGTCGTACCGGACAGCGAATGCGGATGGAAAACCGCTGGATTGAACCCTTCTCAGTGCAGCCTTTGCGGCTGCAGCGTCGGTATAATACCCCACGGTTATGCGTTGCAAATTTCTGCCAGGAATGGGTTCCGACTGTAGGTTTCCAAAAGACCTGACGGACTCAAATTTTCCGTCGGAGGGGTTAAACTTTCGTTCAGCAACAATCTGAATACGGTAAGCAACGGGGTCAACATTTTGGGGCGCGGACGCAGGTGCGGGGGGAGGTCCTGGCAAGGTCGGTGTAACAATTGTCGGTCTCGAAGGAGCGGGCTGTGACGGGGTCGGACGTTGCCCTAAACCTCCACCTTGCACCGGCGGCCGCGCCCCCTGATTGCCTCCCCTGCCACTTGCGTCTCTGCGCAAAAAAACGGGCTGGCCGTAGAGGGATGATCCGGTGGCACTTGTTTCTATCTGGTACTCTACTCCCTGATAACCATCTCGGCGAATAACCACTCGGTACTTACCCGCCGGTCGTAGTTCAAAGTCATAAACACCCGTCGGAAAAGTTCTTCGTTCCAGTTCCGTTACGCCGCCTTCGGGGCCTAGTTCATACAGCACCACTTCGGAGCCGCCAAGCTCCGAGCCCGTGGTATTGTCGTACACAATTGCCTTAAGCCGGGCTCGCCCCGCTCGGAAATTCAAGCTATAAATATCGGCCTCTGTCGTATTGAGTTTATCGTTTTCATAGGCCCGGTTGCTGGTGAGGTAGGCCCGGCCGCTGCCCGCTGCTAAAGACAGACCATAATCATCCGCAGAAGAATTAACCGGTTCTCCCAGGTTTTCTGGTGCAGAAAACCCGCCTGAACCACCTGCTGCTCGAAAGACGTCTAACCCACCAAAGCCCGGATGTCCGTTGCTCGCAAAATACAGGTACCCCTCGCCAACGTCGTAAGCCGGGGTTACCTCATCACTGACCGTGTTCACAGCAGCGCCAAGGTTAACGGGTGCTGCGAACGACAGGGGATCATTGGGGTCCTGCTGAACACTAAAGTAAATATCTAACCCGCCCCGCCCTCCGGGCCGGTTGCTGGAAAAGTAAAGCACGTTTCGCCCTTGGGCGTCGGTTACAATTGTCGGAAAAGCATTGTTACTTCCCGGCATATTAACGGTTGGGCCCAGCGCTACCGGCTGGGTCCACGCTCCGGTAATACTCCGTTCTCCCCGGAAGATATCACAGCGATTGGTGGCATCTTCTCCGGTAAGTCCACTACAGATAGTGAAGAAAAACAAACGGCCATCGGCACTGAAACTTCCCGTACCAAAGCCTCCTTCTGCAATTACGGGAAAACCAGGAGGAACCGTTGCTTTGGTCCATTCCTGGGCCTCAAGGCGGCTCTGGTAAAGTCGGCTCTGGCCACCGGCAGTGCTCGTAAAAAACAATTGATCTCCGGCAATGGCCACCGGGCCGAACTCATCGGCGCTAGTATTGATGCCCCGCCCCGGGCGATCGATATCTACAGCTCCTTGCCCCGACGTACCTGATTGTGCCAATCGGATTCCCGCTAGTTCGTTGTTTACAATTTCGGTTACAATGGCGCGGTCCGCACCGTTGTAGCTCTCCCGGAACAAGCCCAATTGCCGACGAGCCTGTTCGTAGCGGCCATCCTGCTTCAGTGCACGGCCATACTGAAGACCAAGAAGGGGCCACCGCTGCTCGTCCTGCTCTAAAAGTTGGTAAGCATCGGCTGCCTTTTTATAGTCTCGCACACGGGTATAAAGTTCGGCTGCTTTGAACAGAATTTCTTTCTTACGGGGCTTCTGATTATAGGCCTTACGGTAATTTTCTGCGGCAGCGAGGTAATTGCCAGCACGACTTTCTACGTCGGCATTTTTAATCAGCTTCTTGTAGGGAAGTTCAGCCTGGGTGGTTGTCCGGGGGGCACCACAAGCAAAGAAGAACAGGAGGCAAATGCTAAAGCAAGTTGCTAAAGCTCGGTTTTCGGATGGATTGAAGGTCATTTCGTGTTGGTTCTGCAGCGCTAAAAACAGTGAAAAGGTAGGGTATTTAGGTTGAACGGTCCTGAAGTCGTTCTCCAGCTCATTAGTATTTTAAACTATTGAACCACGCTACTGGACATTTCGCTACGCAGCTTCTTTGAAGGTTAGCTCCCTTAGGCTCGGCGGGCCGCCTGAGGCGGCCCGCCGAGCCTAAGGTGAGACGTGTGGGAGGGGTAGAAAAATGTCCTGTTATGTACACTGAATCATACTTCAGGCTTACGCACGGCTAAGCTTACGCAAGACCACCGTACCAGATTTCCTCGCACATCCATTGGTTCTTCGAGTAATAGCGGGTCCGCCCAGTCCTCTATTATCCACCCTTGCTGCTGTAGGTAAGACAGTATTTTTACCGGCGGGTGGGCGGTGCGCCAGCCTTCTGATTGTAGAAAATTAAGTGGCGAAACTGCGATCAGCCGACCACCAGGCTTCAGCACTCTTGCCCATTCATTGAAAGCAGCAAAGGGGCCGGGTAGCCGATCGAGAAGGAAGGTGTTGAAGAGTACATCCAATGAACCGTCGGGGAAGGGAAGGTACTCACCTTTTGCTAGAGCAAAACGAAGGTTTGTTAATTCACAACCTTCCAATTCTGGTGTGCCCCATCCGTAGCGAATGAGGTTAGGGCGCAAGGTTTCTCCCTTTACCCAATACGCATTAGCTTGGCGAAGCATTTGATAACTTAGGTCGATACCGTAGCAGTCCCAGCCCGAGTGGGTGCTTGCGATGTCTCCGATCAAGCGGCCGACGCTACAGCCAATATCTGCAATGGCGACTTCGTCGGCGGTGGGTAGAAAACGATTTATGTAATCCTGAAGGGGCTGGAAAGGATAGTTCCCGTGTAAACCATCGGCAAGGTGAAGCCCCGTTTGCCGGGTGACCAGTTCGTCGTAGCGCTCATAAACATCGCTACTGAATTCAGCTTCGCTTTTGTCGTGGTAAAAAGGAACACCTCTCCGTGAAGACGAAGGGTCTGGTAATAACCTGCCTTTAACTGAATCGGGCACTTAGAACTGACTAAGCGCTGAAGGAGGAGCCACAACCACAGGTATCCGTAGCGTTGGGGTTATTGAAGGTAAAGCCCCGATTGTTGAGTCCGGTAGCCCAATCAATTTCCATACCGAGTAGGTACAGCGCATGGCCAGGCTTCATGAGTACGGTTTCATCGCCAATCTGAAACTGCTTATCGTCTTCCTCCGGAAGGTCAAAACCAAGTTGATATTCAAAGCCGGAACACCCACCACCGCGAACACCAATGCGAAGGAAGTGATCTTGTTCTACCTTAAGCTCTGTGCGCAGGTCTTTAAGTTGCTCCAACGCAGAAGGCGTAATGGAGATCGGGGTAGTAGCAGTCTTGGGGGCGGATGTGATGTCAGCGCTCATGGCGGTAATTTTTACGGAGGCAAAATTACAAAGTTTACCTTTGCTGTCACATTAAACATCCGGGTGGAGCTATTGGTTGATACCAGAACCAGCTTTACCCGCCCGTAAGGTCGCTTCCCGGCATACCCGCAGCGATTCCCCGGCAAAATAAATTTCATGGAACTCACAACTATCCTCGTTCTTCTCCTTGGTTTCGCCCTTATTTCGGGCATTCTCTACAGTGTGATCAACAAAACGCTTAGCCAACTCAATGAAACGATCATTGCGCTGGTACAAAGAGCCGAAGCCCCCCAAGCGATAGTTGAATCTGACGGAAAAGAAAACAGTAACGCGCTTCGCCTTCAGGCCTGTGAGCGACTTACCCTGATGCTTGAACGGATCAATGTCCCCAATTTGCTCCTTCGTCTTTCCCCTGGCACCAGCGTCAGCGCCAAAGAATACACGGCCACTTTGCTCCTGACCATCCGCGAGGAATTTGAATACAACGTTACACAACAGATTTATGTCAGTGACGCCCTGTGGTCTATCATGATCCAGGCACGGGACAACGTAAGCCAACTAATTGTGCGGGCTGCCGAAGGTGCCGATACTGGCGAGCAGGTTGCCAGCCGCCTTCGTCTGATGAGCAGCCGCCAGCCTGATGACGCCATTGGGGTGGGGCAGGCAGCGGTACGACGGGAGGCTTCACTAGTCTTGTAGTAATTCAGTACGATAATAGTGTAGTCGCTACCGCACGTGATAGGCAGCGACTACATGACTACCGAACTACAAGAATATACTACTAAAAAAGCCCAAACACCCAGGGTACCATAGCCGTAGTAATGACCCAACAAATCAGGTTGAGGGGCGTCCCCACCCGTGTAAAGTCCAAAAACTTATAGCGGCCAGCGCTGTACACCATAGCGTTTGTCTGGTACCCCACGGGGGTCATAAAGCTTGCGGAAGCCGCAATAGAAACGGTTACTAACAAAGCCATAGGGTCGATGCCGAGTTGTTGCCCGGCGGCAATCGCAACGGGTGCCAACAAGGCAGCCGTAGCATTGTTACTCATCACTTCGGTCAACAAATTGGTGAGAACATACAGAGCTGCGATGAGGGCATAAATACCCAAATGATTGACCGAGCCAGTAAGGAGGCCCGCGATGCTTTTGTCCAGCCCGCTATTACTCATCGCTTTCCCAAGGCTAAGGGCGCCGGCTAATAAAAAAACAATCTTCCAATCAATGGCCTCGTAGGCTTCGCTCATGCTTAGGGTGCGTCCAAGAACGAGGACACAAACCCCGACCAACGCCGCAATACTAATTGGCACCAAATTAGCCGTAGCCAGCGTAATGACGCCTACAACTACAGAAAGGACGAAGTAAAAACGCGTTCGTTTAAAGTCGTGAATGGGATCACTTGAAAGAAGGATGAACGGGCTATCCTGCCGCTGTTCTATCCGGTACAACTCTTTTAAGTAGTGTGTTTTTACTTCCGCAAGAATCACGTCTCCCGCCATGAGTGGTAGTTCGTATAGGCGTTCATTTAGGGTTGCCTCCCGGTGGCGAATCGCCAGGGGGACGGCCCGATAGGAACGTCGAAAATCCACCTGCCGGAGGGTTTTTCCTGCGAACTCAGAATTGGGCGTTACCACCATTTCCACCAAACTAGAGTTGTCTCGTTCCAGCCCCGTCCCCATTACTTTTACGCCGGAGGATTGGTCCGTTATGCGCACCCAATCCTTCAGCCCTTTGATTTTTTCCCGATCACATCTCACCTTGAGCGTGTCTTCCGCAGCGAGGCGAAAGTCTCCTGGCGGAAGGGTGAAACTATCATTGTTTCGGCGCACTTCAATAATGTCCATATCCAACTCCCGCACAATGGCCGAATCCATTATCCGGGTATCGGCAAGTTGAGAACCTTTTGGAATGAGAATTTCGGCCAGGTAATCATGCAGGGCAAACTGTTCCGCTAAACTCTCTTCCACCTCCCGGACGGGTAGCAATTTATCCCCTAGGTAAGTCAGGTAAATAACGCCAATGACCAAAATCACGATACCAACGGGGGCAAGGGTAAAGACGGAAAAGCCCGGCAATCCGGCCTCCTCCGCTATGCCACTCACCAGTATGTTGGTGGAGGTTCCTATGAGTGTACACATCCCTCCCATAATGCTAGCAAAAGAAAGTGGGATGAGCAGTTTAGCCGGGTTAATTTTAGCCGTTGCGGCAATGCGCCCCACGATGGGGATAAAGACCGCCACTACCGGCGTGTTGTTGATAAAGGCAGATACTACGGCGACCAGGAGCATCAACAATAAAGTAGCTTGTTTAGGTTTGCTTCGGAAGCGCTCCGACATCCGCCCGGCCAACATTTGTAAAGCCCCTGTTTTCAGCAGGGCTGCCGACAGAACAAACATGAAAGCAACCGTAAGGGTAGCGCCATTGCTAAAACCCTCCAGCCCCTCGTTCGTACTGATAACCCCGGTTGCTACCAGCGCAACGATGATGAGCATCGCTACCAGGTCTACCGTTAACCACTCCGTCACGAATAGGATGACGGCAGCCAGAGCGACTAGTAAAGTAATGAGGGCTGGAGACACGTTAAGAGCTAGAAATTAAGAGCCAAGGAAGCATCCCGTTAGTAGAATAAGCGATATACTTCTTTACGTTGGGAGGGCGAAGATATATCCAAATGATGTAGGATTAGCTTATTAGTGGTGCGGGCTTCATTACATAAACCCACATATACGCCCGTATTTCTACCTATTTCACCGGCTTTTTTACGCGTAGAAACAGCTAATAACCTATTTTACCCGTCGCTAACGCACTGTTTCATGCCAATTACCAAAGAGTACCTCGACAACTGTGAAGACTTCATCGCCAGAGGCCGGCCAGAAATGTCCTTACAACAACTATTGCAGGTCAAGGAAGAAACTGGTTACCACGACGACATCGTTACCCTTAGTGCACGGTGGCAAAAACTACTCGACGACGAAATTGAAGGAGCAGTAAGCAACGAAGAGATCAGCCGGATGCGCCGTCGTTTCAACAAAGACAGTCTGCGTATCATCTCTGCTATCGACCGGGAACGACGGGGTAAAAAAGTGGAAACAGGTATACTGGATGGTAACCGGCCGTTACCCGCCCGGGAGTTCAGTTTCCGTTCGATGGTCTTGTCAATTTTGGCAGGTATTCTTCTGGCGGCCCTCATAACCGCTGCTTTTCTTTATCAACCAGAGCCGGATTGCTCGGCAAACTTAGACCTTAGTGGGACATGGTCAATCTCCGCTACAATAGGCGCAACTTCCGCCCGCCTCGGAACGGTAAACATCACCCACGATGCGTGTACCTCCTTATTCTTGCTAAGCGGAGAAGTAATGGCTGATGATAATGCAGAAGATACAGACTTCACCGCCCAAATTGGTGGCATCAGTGGCGGGCAGATACAGTTCATCTACGAAAATTTCGAAGGCGAACGGGGCGTTTGTCGTGGGGTTACTCCAGCCTTGGATGGAAATAAGTTTACCGTCCATTGCATTGACCTGATCGGTTTTGATCGGGATTCCACACCAAATTCTAAACTGGTATTTGAACGAAAGTAGTTGGTAAGAGGCTTTGAGCTGGTTTATTTCGCGGCCCTGGTATTATTTCACCAACGCGCCCGCCTGTTGTAACAGTGCTAGCTGTCCTCCAAAAGCTCGCTTGAGTTCCTCTTGCTTAAAGACTTCTTCCGTTGGCCCGTAGGTAATGAGACGTTGATTAAGTAAGATGACATGGTCGAAATATTCCGGTACCGCCTGAAGATCGTGATGCACCACCATCAGCGTTTTGCCTTCGGCCGAGAGTTTACGCAGTACAGCGATGATTTTCTCTTCGGTTGGGATGTCTACTCCAACGAAGGGTTCATCAAGCAATAAGATATCTGCCTGCTGGGCCAACGCGCGGGCTAAAAAGGTTCGTTGCTGCTGGCCGCCGGAGAGCTCACCAATTTGGCGGTCCTGAAGGTTACTGATGCCCAGTTCTTCCAGTGCCTCATCCGCTATCCGCTGGTCTTCTTTGTTGATTCTTTGAAATACGCGTTTATGCGGATAGCGCCCCATCAAAACCACATCACGAACGGTAGCAGGGAAGGTGAAGTCAATTTCACTGCGTTGCGGTACATAGACGACTTGTTTACGGACTTTCTCAACCTTCTTTCCTAACACTTCCACCGTCCCGGTATAATCATCGATCAGGCCAAGGATTGCTTTCAGTAAAGTTGATTTCCCCGATCCATTAGGACCAAGAATACCATAACGGTGCCCCTCCTCAATCTCCAGGAATATATTCGACAGCACGCGCTTGCGGTCGTAGGCTACGGAGAGGTCTTTTACGGATATGGCGGACACGATAGGTTGATTTTATGAAAAGAAAAGTAAGTGATTAGTGGTGGTAGCAACTAATACAGTGCTGTTTCTGCATCACGCCACTCCTTGGTTAATACGGGAAACCATAAAGAAAAAAGCCCCCGCCATAACCGCCAGGATGATTGCTAACAAAATAGATTGTTGTTGGCCACTCGGCCCCATCCCGATACCAGCGTCTTCCACCTGGCCTTTCAGCGCCGCAACTATAGTGTTGGTATTGAAGGTAAGCATTCCGACATAAGTACCGCCCTCTTTTTCTGGCTCATCAAGAGAGTCAGCGAGGAGTTCGCCGCCGATGATCACCTTATTGTCCGTAGCCAGTTGGCGGATGAGTTTTGGGTTTATCGTGCTTTCCACAAAGATGGCTGGCACTCCAGACTCACGGATAATTTTTGTAAGCCGGTTCACATCATCCGTTTGTACCTGCGCGTCAGTGCTGGTTCCGAGCGCGGCCTCTACCCGAATGCCGTAATGACGACCATAATAGCGAAAAGCATCATGGCTAGTAATGAGCACGCGGCGGGCGGCGGGGATAGATTCGATCTGAGCAAATATCTCATTGTCAAGATCCTCAAGCTGCTGCAGGTAAATACCAGCGTTGAATTCGTAAACTTCTTTGTTGGCAGGATCAAGCCTGCTGAGTGCGTCACGAATATTACGCACGTAAATCATCCCGTTACGGGCCGTCATCCAGGCGTGCGGATCGCTGGAGTTCGCGTACTCTTCGCTAGCAATAGCGCCAATTCCAGCGGTAATAGTAACGGTTTCCGCTACCGTGCCACTGTTTTCAATTAACTCGTTCACCCAACCTTCAAAAGTGAGACCATTCACTAAAACCAAGTTGGCGCGGGAGACCAGCTGTACGTTGCTGGGCGTTGGTTCGTAGATGTGTGGATCTCCACCGATCGGGACGATTGATGCTACCTCAACCAAACCGCCCGAGACGACTTCGGTCATGTCTGCAAAAATAGAAGCTGAAGCAACAACGAGGAATTTCCTTTCCGTTTCCTGGGCGCGGACGCAGGTGCAAAGGAGGGTTAGAAGGAGCAGAGTATATACTAAACGCATGCTCATGAATACGTTTTTCAGATTGTTAGGTTCATCTAACTTTTAGAAAATCTGTCTCCTAACCGCCCCAAAGGCCCATTCCTTGGGCCTTTGCAACACATCCACGCACCTTCAAGCGTTACCTTTAGGGCTTTGCACCGCCCCAACGAAAACCAACCGACATGAATTTATCCACCACGCTCTTCATCGGAGTTTGTCTTCTACTGGTATTTACCGGCTGTACAAATTCGATCGAAGACCTCTCCCGAGTAGACGAGACCCGCTATAATGCGGCCTACGCCGTGCCGCTCATTGACAGCGAAGTAACCCTCAACGAATTGATCGGTGAAGTGAGCGAAGATGTTTCATTGACGGTAGACCCTGATGGTCTTCTACGTTTCCGCTACTCCGGTGAAGTCCCGGCCATTGGCAGCGATGTAGTTTTTTCCCGCCTTGAGACCATCGCTCAGGGTGTGTTTGTCCCAATCACCCGCTCCCCGCAGGCCGCCCCCTTCGGTGGCGGGTCTGACATTGACATCGACGAGGTACGCATCAAGGGCGGTTTCCTGAACTACGCTCTCCCCAACCGCTACGACCGCCCCGTCACCGTTACCCTTAGCATCCCCGACGCTCGGCTAAATGGTGTACCTTTTTCTGTTACTGCAGACCTCCCGCCCTATTCTGGCTCCGGCGTACCGCCCACCTTCCAGAACCTGAATACGCCGGTTGAGTTGAGCGACTATATTCTCACCATCCCCAACGATTCTCTCTACTTCGAGTACAGCATCGTGGATGATAACGGAACCGAACTCACTCCTCCCGTCCAAACCATTGTTTCCTTCACCAATCTGCGCTTCAGCTACGTGGAAGGCTACCTAGGCCAGGAACTTTACGCTGGTGGCCGAGATACCGTAGTCGTAGACTTTTTCGATAATTACCTCGAAGGAGATATCTTCTTCGAAGACCCCACCATCACCATGACCCTCACCAACACCTTCGGCGTACCCGCCCTGGCACAGGTCAGTGTTTTGGATGTCGTTGACGTTAACGGTAATATTATCCCCATTACCGGGACAGCCGTTGAGGAAGGCTTTTACTTCAACTTCCCGACTACCCCCGGAGATACCTCCTACACCACCTTTGTCTTCGACAATTCCAACTCCAACATCGCCGAAGTATTGAGTGCAAGGCCAGTAGCACTGGACTACGAAATAGACGCCCTTATCAACCCGGATGCAGACACTGATATTACCGGTTTCCTTACCGACAGCTCCGCCTACAGTGCCACCGTTGATGTTGAACTACCACTTTACGGAACAGCCAGTGGCTTCGTCGTTCGTGACACCATCCCCATTAACCTCATGGATCGCTTCGGAGAAGTTGCGGGTGTTGATTTCAGGCTCACCACACGCAATGGCATGCCCCTCAGCGTACGGGTAGAGGGCACCTTTCTTGATGAAAATGGCAATGCGCTGGCTGATCTGATGGACGGCCGCTTACAGCTCCTCGAAGCCGCTCCGATAGACGCCGACGGCAACGTAACCAGCGAAGGTGAACCGCTCATTAATGAAGTTACTTTTGAAGAAGAACGACTCAATGCCATTCGCGCTGCCGACCGGCTCGTTCTTTCCCTAAATTTTTCCACCTCTCGCCTGGGCCTCATCCCAGCCCGGATCACCAACGAGCAAACCTTGCAGGTCTTACTGGGAGCAATTGTCAGAGTAGAAAATTAGTGGTCGTCGAAGTTTGAAACCAGTACTCGCAACATGGCAGCTCGCTTCGCTCGTAAAATCGAGCTACTAACTTTAAACTTAACAGGTCACTAGTGTTTTGTCAAGCGAATTCTGGCACACTAATTTCTAGCGCTCTAATTTCTAATCATGCCTTGCTTCATCAACCTCCACCGCACCTGCGCCCTCGCCCTGATAATCCTATCCGGAACACTCTGCGCTCAGGACCTGACCGTGCCCCTCCTTTCCGATAGCTGGCAGGCTACCTTCAGCAACCCTGCGCTTTACGGCCAGGCAAAAGGCCGCTTCACCCTTGGATTGCCCGGCATAAGTAATGATCTTTACGCCGAAAACGTAACCTACAACGAATTACTACTGAACGAAAACGGGCGCCGTGTACTTGATCTGAATCGTTTGCCCGGCCTGCTGGCAGATCGCAACGAATTGCGCGATGATTTCAGCGTCGAAACGCTCGGGGTAGGCATGCGCGGAGACCGTTTCAGCCTCGGTCTTTACCACCGCCTCCGGGCAGCAGGCCAAGCCGACTATCCCAAAACGCTGGCCCAACTGGTGGTGCAGGGCAACGCGCAGTTCGTCGGTCAAACCATAGAATTTGCCCCCCTCATCTTTGGTACCAGCTACCACGAGATTGGCCTGGGCACCAGCGTTGCGATTACCGAAAATATTCATTTGGGTGCCCGAATCAAATACCTAAGCGGTATCGCCGACGTACGCACCGGCGCCTCCGCCTCTCTACAACTTACTACCGGAGAAGAAAATTATGCCCTCACCCTTGATCAGGACCTGACCCTAAATACCGCCGGGACCGTAAACTACAACGGGCTGGATGATGTAGGCATCAACTACGATTTTAACCGCATCGAAACTGACGATATTTTCAGCGAAAACAACGGCATCGCTTTCGACTTTGGCCTCTTCGCCACCTTCGGAAAGGTGCGGCTGCAAGCCGCCGCCAACGACCTCGGTGGAAAGATCAATTGGACCAACGATGTGACGAGTTTCCGCCTCCAGGGTTCAGACGAATTCAGCGGACTCGACATTCTTGCCCAAGTACTGGAAGACTCCCTCTCCTTCACCGCAGCGCTAGACAGCCTCCAACTAACCTTTGAGCCCACCGAAGACAATGCTCCCTACGACGGGAAATTGGCCTCTACGTACCTCATCGGTGGCGAGTACGACATCACCGACCGCCTTACTGCTGGCTTACTCATCGTTCACTACGAACGCCCGCTGAGCAGCGAAACGGCCTTCGCCCTCAGTGCCCGTTATCGCATCATTGAGCAACTTACCCTTGGCCTGAACTACAACGCTCGTAAAAACGCCGCCACCAACTTCGGCGCCCACGTTTACGCCCACCTAGGCCCGGTAAATCTCGTTGCCAGCACTGATAATCTGCTTACCGTTTTCCGGCAAAAGGACAGCTCACGAGCGGGGGTTCGGCTAGGTGTTTCTCTTAGTTTGGGCGGGGAGAAAAAAGTAGAAGTTAAAGAACTGGAAACCAGAAATTAACTCGCTAATTTCTAGCGCCCTAGTTCTCTAGCCTTCAGCCCCCTCACCGCATGCTCCACCGCCCGCGCGGTAAGTGCCATATAAGTAAGTGAAGGGTTCACACAGCCAGCGCTCGTCATTGCCGAGCCGTCGGTCACGTACAGGTTTTTACAGTTCCAGACCTGGTTGTGTTTGTTCAAGACGGACGTTTTCGGATCACGCCCCATCCGCGCCGAGCCCATCTCGTGGATGCTGAAGCCCGGGTGTGCTTCTTGTTCGTAGGTACGTACGTTTTTCGCACCAGCGGCTTCTAACATTTCTGCGGCGTAGACTTTCATGTCCTTACGCATCAGGCGTTCATTTTCGCCGAAAGCGCAGTCAAGGATAAGGGTTGGCAATCCGTCCTTATCCAGCAGATCGAGGTTTAGGGTAACGCGGTTGTTTTCGTTAGGCAGAGATTCGCCGAAAGCGGTAAAGCCCATGCTCCAGTCACCGGGGTTCGTGATTGCAGCTTTGAGTTCCGGCCCGGGGGCTACACTCATTTCTTTCACGGCATGTTGCCAGCCACCCCGGCCACCTCCGCCCTGATAACCAAAGCCACGAAGGTAATCTCGCTTGCTTTGCTTTCCCATATTGACAAAGCGCGGGATGTAAAGACCACCCGGGTTACGGCCCTTTACCGTCTTGTCTTCAAAACCATCAAAGCTTCCGCTAGCCCCAGTTCGGTGATGGTGGTCCATGATGTTACGACCAACCATGTCGTTGTCGTTGCCCAGGCCATTGGGTTGTGCTGCAGACTTGCTGGCCAGGAGGATGGCCGCAGAGTTAAGCGTGGAGGCGTTGAGGAAGACTACACCACGGCTAAAAAACTCAACGTCATTGCCCGTATTACTGAGGCGGACCCGAACGCCGGACGCACGCTTTTTATCTGCGTCGTAAATCACTTCCCGAACGGCGGCGTTGTGGACGATGGTCATATTACCGGTCTCTGCCGCTACGGGGATGGTGCTGGAAACACTACTGAAATAGCCTCCAAAAGGGCACCCACGAATGCAACGGTTTCGGTACTGGCAAGCGCCCCTCGGCCCCAAGTGCACAGCGGGGTCGTAGGCGGTTAGGTGCGCTACCCGGCCTACGGTTACGCGCCGTTCCGGAAATTTTTCGTGTACAGCGTCACGAAATTTTTCTTCCACACAGTTCATCGGAATACCGGGTAAGAAAGGTCCGTCGGGCAAGTGCGGAAGGTTTTCTTTGTAACCGGCAATCCCGACAAAGCGGGAGACGTAGTCGTACCAAGGCGCGAGGTCGGCGTAACGAATGGGCCAGTCGATACCGATACCTTCCTTCGCGTTTGCTTCGAAATCCAGGTCGCTGAGGCGATAACAGTGCCGCCCCCACATTACGCTACGACCGCCGGTATGGTAACCTCGAATCCAGT
The DNA here is from genome assembly GCA_964410795.1 of uncultured Lewinella sp. Classification (GTDB taxonomy): domain Bacteria; phylum Bacteroidota; class Bacteroidia; order Chitinophagales; family Saprospiraceae; genus Neolewinella. The sequence goes on from CAYPIM010000011.1 coordinate 20,456, forward strand.
CAAATTTTCGCTTTTCGGTGTAAGGATATTCGTCGTCCTTACAAAAATGGAGGGCACTGTTTGGGCGGGCAACGTAACCTTTTCGGCTCAGTTTTGGGTAGTGCTTTTCCTTGATTTCGAGCGCAAGTTGGTCGTTATTGGGCAGGTCCCAAACGTCAAGATTCGCGGTGGGGTAGTCGCCATGCTTCAGTTCTGGGCCACGCTCCAGTACCAGGGTTTTCAGTCCCTTGCGGCACAGTTCCATTGCCGCCCAGCCACCGCTGATTCCAGTACCGACTACAATAGCGTCATAGGTGTTTTGGTCTTTACCTTTCATGGTGGCAAATTATCGAAAATTTAGGGGCGGGGACGCGGGTGCAAGGCATTGTTTTTGAAAAAATGTCCGCTTCAAGCGATTATCATTAAGAAGGCTAAGTTTCGTTGTCTCCATTAACTCCTGGGTCTTGCAACATTACAAACCAACGAATTAAGTAGGGGCTTACGTCTTAACAAGCATAGGAACATTTCTATCTCCCAAAACTAAAACTCCTTTCCTAATGCAAAACGCTAAAACCACTCTAATAAAACTAATCGCTCTCGGGCTATTCGTCTTTTCCTTCACGACCCTTGATGCACAGGTTGAACTTGGACTAACCGGCGGCTACGTCAAAGCATGGGAAGAATACCAACGGGAGGACTTACCGGAGGACGCTGCCATCCACGTTGAAGGCTTCCGGCTTGGTGTTACAGCCTATACTGAGCTGAACCGTTTCCTTTCCGTCGGGGCAGAGCCCAGTTATGCGCAGCGCGGTGCCGCCTGTGAGCCCGGTTTTGTCTTCTTTAACCAAGACACCAAACTTAGCCTCAATTACGCAGAACTACCCTTGCACCTGCGGGCGCGCCACCAGTTATTTTCACCAAGGTTAGAGGTTTTTGCCAATGTTGGCTACAGTGTTTCCTACCTGCTGAACGCCGAACGGGAGATCATTGACCTCACAACTCAAAATATCATCTTCAACGAAAAACTCGATCTGGAAACCGCGAATATGCGTCGGATAGACCACGGTATGCGTGCCGGAGGAGGTTTACGTTATAATTTTAATCGGTTCGCCCTTCTGGGCAAATACGAACGCTACTATGCATTCACTGATGTAGACAAGTCCATTACCTCCAGAAACCGGGAGATGAGCCTTACGCTTGGGCTTGTTTACCTGGTTCGGTGAGCCTGATTAGGCAGTAACCGCCGCTCCTTCAATCGCCTCGATCATTCCGGCGAAGACGGCATATCCGTCGGTATTACCGATGGTAGATTCGCTGGCCCGCTCGGGGTGAGGCATCATGCCAAATACATTACGGCCTTCATTGCAGATGCCAGCAATGCTTTGGGTAGAGCCGTTGACATTGGTTTCGGGGGTCACATCACCCGCTCCGTCGCAATAGCGGAAGAGTACCTGGTCTTTAGCGATCAGGTTCGCGATGACGCCATCGGCAGCATAAAAGCGCCCTTCAGCGTGAGCGATCGGAATCTTGAGCACTTGGTTTACCTCAAGAGCTGAGGTAACGGCGCTGTTGGTCGTCTCCGTACGGAGGTAACAGTTTTTGGCGATAAACTTCTGGTCGCGGTTGCGCAATAGCGCACCAGGCAGCAGGTGGGCTTCGCAGAGAATCTGAAAACCATTGCAGATACCAAAGACGTAGCCTCCGCGCTTGGCAAAATCGATCACTGAATCCATGATCGGGCTAAAACGGGCAACGGCACCGGCACGTACATAATCTCCGTAGCTAAAACCTCCGGGTACGATGACGCAGTCGTCGGTCGTAAAGTCTTTCAGTGCATCCTCGTCTTTATGCCACAGTTTCACCGTTTCACGACCCATTACCGTACCGAGTACATGGACCATGTCGTCGTCGCAGTTGCTGCCGGGGAAGAGGATTACGCCGAATTTCATCGTTGGTTCTTTTTTGTGAAATACAAAGGTAGATTGTTTTAGGGTGCTTCTCAACTCGGTAGTCGAATTCTTTTAAAGATTCTCGATTGCCCCAATCAGTAGCACTACGAAGCCCACAATCGAAATACCCTACCTTAAAACCTAACCTTGCACCTGCGGCCGCGCCCAGCTATTAGCTTCTTCTCTTACGATGGCAATTTAACGACTCAGTTTAGCCCGTCTTACAAAAAACAAGCCCCCTAGCAGACCCACGAGCATAAAACAGATAGCGATGATCTGCGCCTGGCTAAGCTCGAAGCCCAGCACGTTGTACTTATCGTTGATGCGCGCAAATTCAATGAAGAAGCGCTCCACGCCATTGAAGAAAAGGTAGATTGAGAACAGCAGTCCGGGGATGTGGGTCAGGCGTTTACGCAGCGCCCAGAGTAATCCACCGATGGCAAAAGCCATCACCATTTCGTAGATCGAAGTTGGGTGAACAGCTTCTGCCAGTTGGGTGCAGTATTCCAACTCGCAGCCGGGGATGGCCTCGCCGCGTCCGAGTACATTATGCGGGAAACGGAAACTCCAGACCCAATCAGGTAGAAACCACCAGTCAGGTTGCGCGCCGGCGGGTTTCCCCCAGTCTCCGTCGCCGCTGAGCTGGCAACCGGTGCGTCCTACGCCGTAGGCAATAATCAATGAAGGTGCTACTGCATCCATCACAGGAATGGGACTGATGCGGTGTTTGCGCAAGTACAAAAAAACGAACAGGGCTCCACCAATGAGTCCGCCGTAGATGGCCAGCCCATCTCCACTGAACAATACTCCGATCGGATCGGCCATAAAGCGATCCATGTATTCAATGATGGCAAAAAACTTGGCCCCAATCAAGCCACCTATGGCCGCCATCATGGTGATTGGCCCCACTCTCGCCTTGGGGTAAACATCTTTCTCGTACGGTTCTCCTGTCACCGGCTTCCGGGCCAGGTAGACGTAGTAGGCGACAAAAGCCGCTGCGCCCACCAAACCGGTGATCCACCAACCATCGGTAGACAGGAGAACGCCACCAGGGTCTTGCTTCCACGCATCGATATTTGCGATGGCGTAAGGAATTTTATAGCCAAGGATGAAGCCAAACAGGCCGTTGAAAACGTAGTCCCACATCGTGACGCCACTGCCCGGTACCACGGTGACCCGTTCGGGCGTAAACTGGCCAAGTTCCTCCCGTCTTTGTAACTCCCATTTCAGCAGTCGGGCGGCAACGATGAAGGCCATTAGCAGGAAAAACCCAAAGGTTTTGAAGATACTTAGCCAGTTGTCCTGGGCGGTGCCGAGGAGGTCGTGAAAGAGATAGGAAAGATCTGGGTACATAAGTGGGTAGTGGGTAGAAAGTAGTGGGTAGTGGCTCCGCACGTTGGAGGCGTTGCATTACTGCTGCGCTTGAAGGTGGTAGTTTGCAGTGGGTAGTGCTACCGCATGTTACAGTATGGATGCTCGTTGCGCTCATAACCTCACCCCCGGCCCCTCTCCGGGGGAGAAGGGAGACGAGAATGCTCGCTTCGCTCGTACGGCAACGTTTTGGTTTCTAATCTTCCTTACTTACTATCCTCGATTTTCTTAATCAAGCCATCTACAGCACGAGCATAGTTGGCCTTTCCTTCGGGCATCAGCTCTTTGGCCATTTTGGCGTAAGTAAGGGCCTTCTCGGCACGGTTTTGCTTCAGAAGAAAGTTAGCAAGGCGGTAGTACTTTTCGAAGCCACCGTCAGCAGCCGCCGCAGCGGAGGCAGCAGCGGCTTCAACGGCCATGTCCAGTACCTTATCGCTACCGATGAACTTTGAGTTGGCAGCGACCTGATAAACTGCCTGTAGGCGGTTTGCATCTCCACTAACCCCTTTTTTCAGGTAATTCTTCATGCTCTTCACAAAGGCTTTTTCGTCGGTCCCCTTCGCGTCCATCTCAAACTTACCTTCCAGTGCCAACTGCTTGCCGGCGGTGGGGTCTACGGCTGAAAGTTTCTTGACGGCGGTCTCCAACAGAGACGGGTCTTTGTACTCCAGAGCGCGGGCTTTGGTTGCCTTTACGGCACTTTTTACCGTAGCATCAAAAGAATCCTGGCCGTTGAGGGCAATAATGGCGGATTTATTTTTCAGCAGTAGGTCAAAGATTCGGCTATCAGCGTTCGTCGCGGCGACCTGGATGATGCTAAGATTCTCCGGAGAGTTCAAGTCTTTTTGGCTGCGCAGGTAGTCGTTGGCAGTCTTCAGGTGTGGCTCCTGACGGCGGACGAGGGCACGGATGTAAGTGAAAGCTAGTTTTGGGTCGCGGTCTCCGGCTTCCCACGCACTGGCGAGGGTCTCAATATCGTCCTGCTTGGCGATGGCTTCGTTAGCTACACTAATAAGTTTGTCCACCGTTTTACCGCCTACACTAGTGTGGACAGCTTCATCTTTGCCGTTTATCCAGAGCAAGGTTGGGTAGGCCCGTACAGGGTGAACCTTGCGAAAAGAGGTCGACTCTGCTTTCTCCATATCCAGTTTCACGTTGATGAAATTAGCGTTAAAAACATCGCCTACTTCAGCCACGGGGAATACGTTGGCGCTCATTCGCTTACATGGTCCACACCAAGTCGTGTAGGCATCAACAAAGATGAGCTTACCTTCCGCTTCTGCTTTCACAAGAGCTTCTTCCCACGTTCCATGGAAAAATTCAATACCCTGAGCAGTCGTACCCAGGCTGAGGGAAAAAAGAAAGGCGAGTAGTGAAAGTTTACGTAGCAACATGGTAAAGGGGAGATTTTAAACGAAAACAGACTGCTAAGGTAGCAATCGTCGTGAAGTTGTAGGATTAAAGCCTCGTAGCCAATTCCTCGTCTAACTATTTGACTATTTGACTATCTGACTGTTTGACTGGTTTCTTAGGCACCGGATCCGGGCCAAAGCGTCCCCAAGGATGACAACTGCAGATGCGTTTCGTTGCCAACCAACTACCCTTCAGCGGCCCCCATTCCTGGATCGCTTCAATGGCGTAAGCAGAGCATGTCGGTTGAAACCGGCACTTATTGGGACCGAGCAACGGAGACAAAGTCACGCGGTAAATACGAATAGGGAGGATGAGAAGCCACTTTAGCATATCTGGTAAACGATGCTGAGCGGCAATGGGTTGATTTTAGGCTTAGGATCGTCACATCAATAACTCTCCGATTCGCAACTTGAATTGTGGGAGGCTAGATTTCGGCCTTTGATAATCTAACCGGTTTACATCATTTCTGTCCAAATCGGACTATTTCCCTTCTGGTTGTCGTTTTAATTTAGCGACATGATTTTGATTCCGCAGCGCCTCTTCTCTGACCGTAACGTACGCACCATCCTCCGGGAGGGCAACAATTGCGTACTGCACAAAAGCTTATCGCAAGCATTGATCGGTCGTGAGGCGTACGTATCCAATCACGTTATCAGTATAGTACTGGCGGGAGAGCAGGTTATTCGTACTTACGATGAATCCACAATTCACATTCGAGCCGGAGAGTTGGTATTTCTACCACGCGGTATTTATTACGTCTCCGATTTACAACCTAAAGACGGGGCGTTCCAAAGCCTGCTCTTCTATTTTGACGATCCAATCGTTCATGATTTTCTGGCGCATACGCGGGTGCAAAGTGTGGATAAGAAAGCCGGGGCAGATCATCTGAAATTTCCGCAATCTCCAGCGGTTAAAGTTTTCACCGACGCCCTGCTCACCATCTTTGGCGATGACCGGATGGGCAACCAGTTTCTCCAGTTCAAAACACTGGAGTTGCTTCACCTCATCAGCGCAGGAACTACGGACCAAAAGTTCGCCGAGTTTCTTTTTCAGATCACCTTGCCACGAAAACGAAACATCCGGTCTTTCATGGAACGCAGCTTTGACAAACCCCTTAAGATTGAAGACTATGCCTACCTCACCGGCCGCTCAGAAACAACTTTCCGCCGCGACTTCAAGGCGCATTTCAGTACGACACCACAGCGGTGGATCAGGGAGCGTCGTATTGAAAAAGCCATCAAGCTTCTCGCTAACCGGGAAATGCCCGTTGCTCAGCTTTCCCACGAGGTGGGGTACGACAACACTTCTTATTTCATCCGCGCTTTTCGGGAACAGACAGGGGCTTCCCCAAAGCAGTATATGATCGCGCAGCGACGGGAGCGAGAGATTTGACGAAGACCGGCCTAGTGGCACCGCTTCGCGTTGCTTTCCATGTTTCGTAGTAAACGGGTCTTAAGGTGCTCATTTACTGATGAATCCTTGCAGTCTTGCTCGAAAAGGGATATTTCTTCTCCAGCAGCCTCCGGTTCTTTGTGGGAACAAAATTTCAACTATGAAAATCACATTTCTTGGCCTGGGTATTATGGGTTCCCGGATGGCCGCCAACTTACTTAAGAGCGGTGTTAATCTGACCGTTTGGAACCGCACCCCGGCTGCGGTAAACACTCCCGAACTTACGCGCGCAAAATCCATGGTCAACCTACAAGATTCCGTCCGCGATGCAGACGTAGTCTATTCTATGTTATCCACCCCCGAAGTAGTGCGCGAATGTTTCTTCGGCGAAGATGGAGCGATGAAAGCCATGAAGGCCAACGCCCTCTGGGTAGATTGCACTACCGTAAACCCCAGTTTCACCCGAACAGTAGCCGAAGAAGCTCAAAAAATGAACATCCAGTTCTTCGATGCGCCGGTCGCTGGCTCAAAGCCGCAAGCCGAGGCAGCACAGTTAGCCTTTTTTGTAGGGGCCAACGATGCTAAAATCCTCCCCATAAAGCCACACCTGGAAGCAATGGGAGCTAAGGTTGTCCCCTTCGGCAAAGTGGGCTTAGGCTCTGCTTATAAAATGCTGGTTAACGTAATGCTAGCGCAGTCGATGGTCATTTTTTCCGAATCCGTATTACTTGGGGAAGCGCTGGGCTTAGACCGTAATTTCTTACTCGACATGATCCCCTCCCTTCCGGTAATTGCCCCCTTCACTAAGTTCAAAAAAGAAGCAATGCGCAACGATGATTATCCGGTCAACTTCCCTCTGGAGTGGATGCACAAAGACCTTCACCTTGCGACCCTCACCGCCTACGAAGCTGATCAACCGCTATACCTGGCCAATCTTACCAAAGAAATCTACGCTGGTGCAAAACGTGATGGGATGGGGCGGTTAGACTTTTCTGCGGTACATCGATATTTAAAGAGCAAGCAGGGCTAAGGAAGGAAGAGGCTCACTCCGGGCCTTACTCAACTCAAAAACTTTCCCTGCACCTGCGGCTGCGCCCAAAAATTATCAAAAAAATCAGACCGTTAAGAGCTCCTTGCTCCTAACGGTCTAAAATTGCTAACGAACTAAAGTGCTAGCCTAGCCCGGATTCTGTGGCGAGGGGTTTGGCAATAAATAAGCGTGGTTGGCCAGTAGTTGCTCGATGATGCTTTTCAATTCTGCGTTATCAGAACGGCGGACCTGCTGCAACAATGAGCGGACGATGGCCTCGCCACGGGCAATCTCTCCGGCGTAGCTGAGGTCGCGTTGTTCGGGGGAGAGGCTGTCGTAGAAATCGAGTCGGTCCGCAGTATTGCGGGCCAGCGTTTCCATAATTGGCGCCACGCGGTCAAACTGGTTTGCTTGGAAGTAAGGTTGCAGCATAAGCAGCGTCTGGTAGAAGAAGGGGAAGTTCATGTCCGGGAAAGACTTAAAGTACTGATCTCCAACTTGCAGTGCCTTCTCGGTATCTCCCTTACGCATCAGCTCGTTCATGGTGCGTAGAATGACGAGCTGCATAGACTGGATAGCCGGCTGGTAGCTGCTCACTACATGGGTGTCTTCCTTGTCGAAATTACCCCACTTCCACTTATTCAGCACAAGATCAGCGGTTTTGTCAGCATCAATGCCACCGGAGCCAATGAGGCCCAGGTTCGGATCACCATTCCCACCAGGAGTTACGGTGAGCTTAAGGGCAAGGCCTTCGAGGTCCACGTAGTTGTCCAGACCAAGGAGCTTGCTCCGCTGGCAGGTTACCGCCCAGTAAATCGGCCGATCGTAGAGGTTGGAGTTGATGATATCCAGAATGGCGATCTCATCTTTAAGCAGGCGGCTATTGTTGACGCTGACCGGGATGCGCTGGGTGGGGCTCTCCCCTTCAGCCACCAACCAGGGCGCGCTCGCCAGGCGGCGAGGGTCTACTTGAATACCGACATTACAAGTATTGTACTGCGCCTCCAGGCTGGACCCACCGCGCAGTGGTACAGGGTTTCGGGTAGCGATCATGGTCATGAAGTTCGACAGGCTGATCGGCTGATCGCGGGCGCAATTTCCATCGGAATTTGCACGGTTCAGGTAGGGTACCTGGTTACGCTTGCTGCCACGGACCATATCCTGAGTAAGCGTTAGGTTAACCGGGGGGGAGTCGTTCATTTTGTAGCGCAGCAAATCAATGTACCAATCTACGGCGATGAGGCTGAGGTTCACCACCCGAACGTCGGTACGAATACCTTCTACCTCCTGGGCGTACCAGAGCGGATAGGTATCGTTATCGCCATAGGTAAAGATGATGGCGTTCTTGTCTACAGATTCCAGAAAATTAGAGGCATAATCGCGTGCACCCGAGTGCTGGGCGCGGCTGTGGTCGTCCCAATTCTGGAAACCCATCAGTAGTGGGGCGATGAGCACTACGGCGGAGATTCCACCCGCTACCGCAAAGCCTTTCTGGTTTAATTTACTCTTTACGAGTTCGTAGATAGCGGGTACGGCCATGCCCATCCACATACAGAAGACGAAGAAAGAGCCTACGAGTACATAGTCGCGCTCACGGGGCTCATTCGGTGGTTGGTTCGTGTAGATGATGATACCGATACCAGTGATCACGAAAAGGCCAAGCAAGCCAATGAATTCCTTATTCCTTCGCCCTGCGTGCCAGAACAGACCAATGAGGCCAAAGAGAAAAGGAAGCAGAAAGTAAGTATTGTGGGCGGGGTTGTTTTTTGCTTGTTCGGGCAGCTCATCAAGGTTTCCGAGTCGTGCTTCGTCCAGCGGCTTAATGCCGGAGAGCCAGTTGCCCGAGCTGTCGTCCCAATCGTAGTAGCCCTGTTCACCGTTCTGGCGACCAGCGAAATTCCACATAAAGTAGCGCCAGTACATCCAGCCTAGCTGGTACCTTACGAGGAAGCCAACATTGTCTCCCTGCGTTGGTCTTCCGTTCGGAATGGCTTTATTGGGATCTAACCCCATCCATTGTTTATAGAGAGAGACGCGGCCCTGGGTATTATCGTACATCCGGCTGAAGAGCATCATGTCCTTCTTGGAGTATTCGGGGGTAACCTTGGTCGTTACGCCTTCCTCGTACTTTCCGTCCACCAGGCCGTAGCGTTCTTCGGAGTCAGTGGCAATAACGGTAGCATTGAAGGTCTGGCCATAGATCAGGCTTCGCTCACCATACTGCTCACGGTTCAGGTAAGGCAGCAGGCTCGTTACGTTGTCCGGGTTGTTCATATTAACCGGCGTCTTTGCTCCGGCGCGGATCACCACAACACCAACGGTGCTGAAGGCAATGACCAAAAGGCCAAAGCCCACGAAGAGTTGCTGCAGTGCAGCCTTGTTATTATTGTGCGCGTAGCGCAGGCCAAAAAACATGATGGCTCCGAGCAGAAGTGCTGTAGGAATTGTACCAGAATGTACCGGTAACCCAAAGCTGTTGACCATCGGAATTTCAAAAGCTTGCCAGATTGTAGGAATACCTACAATGATGAAAGACTGAATGAAAACGATGATCACCACACCGGCCACCACCGATACCGCAAGGCCAAGGAAGCTGTTATTAACGGGATTTTTCTTGTAGTAATAAAAGATCGCCATCGCCGGGATGGTCAGGATGGAGAGCAGGTGAACCCCAATAGAAAGCCCGGCGGAGAACAGCGCAAACAACAGCCACCGATCAGCAGAAGGAATATCCGGTTTCGTATACCAACGGATCATCGCCCAGGCGGTAAGACAGGTAAAGAACAAGGACATGGCGTACACCTCGCCCTCTACGGCAGAGAACCAAACGGAGGAGCAGAAAGCTGTAGCCAGGCCAGCCACCAAGCCGCTACCCGCAACGGCAACGTTTTGCCCAGCCCCGAGTTCAGCGGCTTCATCACGGCCAATAAGGGAGATTTTACTAAGTCGCATCGTCATCCAAGCCACAAAAGCGGCAGAGAATGCTGTACAGATACCCGAAGATATGTTTACAGCATAAGCGATCATTGCCGGATCAGTAGAGATCAGGTCACCAAACCAGGCAAACACCCGGCCTATGACCAGAAAGAGCGGTGCACCCGGAGGGTGAACTACCTGCATTTTGTAGGCACCAAGTACGAACTCTCCGCAGTCCCAAAGGCTGCCCGTCCGCTCCGCGCTCAGGAGATAAACGAAGGCGGCAACGGCGAATACCAGCCAGCCGGTTAGTAGATGTAAGCGATTCAATTTTCCCATGGGGTAAGCAACTTCTAATATTATGGTCTCAAGGCCCGGTAAAAGGCCAGTATGGGCTTCAGATAGTCGAAAGCTCCGCAAAGCTACCATTTTTAAGAATGATGTACCGTTAGGATGGGTTAATGATGGTTAAGTCATGTTACAGGTTCAGATTACTGGTTGCAGGTTGTAGGTTGAGAACAACTCATAACTGACCTTAAAAAAGCGGACTTTCCGGAGCTGCAACCTAGAACCTGGAACCTACAACTTGTAACCTGTTTCCGTCGTATACTTGTACCAGAATCAAAACTATAGTATCCGATGAATACCGACCAGGTCATCAATAATCCCGAAGAATACCGCTTTGAAGTCGTCAGTGGAGCCCTGATTTCTAAGCTGGAATATCGGCTTGGCCGGTCTACCATTGCTCTTGTTCATACGGAAGTTCCCGAGGAACTACAGGGTCAAGGTATCGGCAGTTCCTTGATAAAGAGTGCACTCGAACACGCTCGCGAGAAGGGCTTAAAGGTGCTCCCTTACTGTCCCTTCGTTGCCGCTTACATCAGCCGCCACGAGGAAGAGTGGAAGGACATTGTCGGAGAGGTGTGATGCTTATCGCTTTTCTTTTTGCCGCCTCTGCGCAGCTTTTTTTCTGGGGGCTATTCTACCGCTACTCCTTTCCCTCATCAGCGTATAAAGTGCCTGAAGAGACCGGTCCTTTCGCGCCTGTTTCCGTCATCGTTTGTTTTCGTAACGAGGAAGCTCAAATTCAAAACTGCCTCAATAGCATCCTCCAGCAAGAATATCCTGGTGATTTTGAAATCGTTGCGGTGGACGATAATTCTACGGACAAGTCCGCCGCCATCGTTCAGGAATTAGCCGCCCAAGCAGATGGTCAGATCCGCTTGCTCCAACCCGGGCCCACCAACCCGGGCAAAAAAGATGCGCTTACTTTTGGTATCGACAACGCCCAGTACGAGCACGTTTTACTCACGGATGCAGATTGCATTACCAGGAGCCGCTACTGGCTTAGCCTGATGACCCGCCCCCTACGTGAAGGTGCGGAAGTTGTACTTGGTGTCGGAGAATACGCCCTGAATGGTTGGAAAACGATAGACCGGTTTCAGCGTTTCGAGGCTTTATATATCGCCATCAAGTACCTAAGTTTTGCACGGTTGGGCCTGCCTTACATGGGCGTTGGGCGCAACCTCGCTTATCAAAAATCTTTCTTTCAGCGCTCTGATGGTTTTGCTGCCCACACGGACTTACCGGGTGGCGACGACGATCTCCTGATCGGCAATAACGCTGAGGGGCGTTCCACCGTCTGCATCGCCCGTACAAGCGCACGCACCCTATCCCGTCTTTCCGGCAGCTGGTCCGTTTTTCTCCGGCAGCGGATGCGGCACCAGTCGGTAGGTTTCCGTTACCGGCCAGTACATCAGTTGGCCTTGGGTTTGGTTGCCCTCAGTCACGGGCTATTTTTTCTATTGGGATTATTTTTACTGTTTACCTCTTTCAGATGGTTTGCGCTGCTTGTTTACGCACTTCGATTGCTTTTGGTGGTGAAAAGCTTTCGCAAAGCAGGGCTACAAGGCGCGAACGCAGGTGCAAAGAAAGGTTTCGAAGCACCCTTCGAAGCAGTATGGTTAGTCGCTGTGTTCGATGCAATGCTGGCGCCCTGGTACTTGGTGCTTGGGGTGTTGGGGATGTTGCCGGCTAGCCGGTGGTGATCTTGCTCCGAGGAGTTGCGCTAAGTGGCCCTCCAGGTCTGAACTCGTGCGTTAGCCCCCTTTATTTCCTT
>CAYPIM010000011.1:32724-34469 GCA_964410795.1 uncultured Lewinella sp.
TTCCTTTCCCCTTTATTTAATCACCACCTCTTCTAGATAATCTTCCCCAAATTCTTCGTTCAGTCGTTTCAGAATACCTTCCCGATGCATCAGTAGCTGGTTGCGCAACGGGGCATTGGTGACGTAGACATAGAGCTTTTTGTTACGGATCATCAGGTCCCGGGTATTGTCAGCTACGTTCTTGCCAAAGAACTTTTCCCACACCAACTTCGTCCGTGCTTTGAAGTAGCCGGGCTCATTCCGCTTATTACGAAGCAGCTTCATGAAAGCTTCTTTCAGAGGGGTCGGGTCGTTCTTGGGTGGGGGCTTTTTGTACATACTAGACGACAAGATACAGTGATTTGAAGGATCGGTCATCTGATTTTTATTCATATTACCTTACACACCCATTCGTTCACTTAACAGAAGCAAAGATGAAAAATTTTGAATTCCAGAATCCTACCAAAGTCATATTCGGTAAAGGCCAGATAAGTAAAATTGCTGAAGAGATTCCGGAAGGGGCTAAAGTCTTGATGCTCTACGGCGGAGGGAGCATCAAGAAAAACGGAATCTATGAACAAGTAACAGCAGCTCTGAAAGACGTAGACTTTGAAGAGTTTGGCGGCATCTCCGCAAATCCGGAGTACGAAGTACTCATGAAAGCACTGGCTGTCGTCCAAGCAAAAAACATTGATTTCCTGCTGGCCGTTGGTGGTGGCTCCGTCATTGATGGCGTAAAGTTTATTTCCTCCGCTGCACTATTCGAAGGGGAAGACCACTGGGACATTCTCCGGAAACGAATCCGAACCGAAAAAGGAATGCCTTTCGGCACGGTACTTACCCTGCCCGCTACGGGTTCAGAGATGAATTCCGGCGCAGTAATTACCAGAGCAGCAACAAAGGAGAAACTCACTATGGGGGGAAAAGGCCTGTTCCCCGTTTTCTCCGTTCTTGACCCAACAGTTGTAGCCTCCGTACCACCGCGTCAGATTGCCAACGGATTAGCGGATTCCTTTACGCACGTTCTTGAACAGTACATGACTTATCCCGTCGGTGCACTGCTGCAAGACCGTTTTTCCGAAAGCATTTTACAGACGCTGATCGAAGTCGCTCCGGCCATCATGAAAGACCCCTCAGACTACAAGGCTGCAGCAAGCTTCATGTGGAGCTGTACAATGGCACTCAACGGACTGATTCAGAAAGGTGTCCCAACCGACTGGGCCATCCACATGATGGGCCACGAGCTGACAGCGCTCTATGGCATAGACCACGCCAGAACGCTTGCCATCCTGACCGAATCTCACTACACCTACAACCTGGAGGCAAAAAAGGAAAAACTTGCTCAGTACGCCGAGCGGGTTTGGGGAGTGACCGAAGGAAGTACCGAAGAAAAAGCCAAGGCTGGTATCCGGAAAACCACCGAATTTTTCCACTCCCTTGGCATCAAAACCAAGCTGTCTGAATACACCCCTGAAAGTGAAGGAACAGCCACAAAAGTAGCTGATCGCCTGGCCAGCAGAGGTATGACCAAGCTCGGCGAACACCGTAACCTCACGCCCTCAGACGTAGAGAAAATCGTAGCCATGTCTTATTGAGAAACAGGAATTACTCCTAAACTCGACAGGCGAACTTTTTCGCGACGCAAAGAAAATGTTTGCTGGTGGGTTTCATGATCTTTACGCCTGATGAAATTGACACTCCATTCTATCGGCGAATTCGGAATTGGAAACATTCTTATCGCCCTAGGTCGGAACAATCACTCCTCC
>CAYPIM010000011.1:34569-54595 GCA_964410795.1 uncultured Lewinella sp.
CGAATTCGGAATTGGAAACATTCTTATCGCCCTAGGTCGGAACAATCACTCCTCCTCCCCAGCGACTCCCTTAGCAACAAAAAATCGTCGCCAGTCCGTCGCTGCATCTACCAACCCTGTGACGCGCTCAGGGTCAGTATCGGTGATGAAGACCTGGCCGAAGGCGGAGGTGAGTACCAGTTCCAAAAGCTGACGAACGCGGTCGCGGTCCAGCTTATCGAAGATATCATCAAGCAGAAGTATAGGGCTGCGGTGGGTATTGCGCTCCAGCAAACGGTACTGGGCAAGTTTCAAAGAAAGCACGAACGACTTAAGTTGCCCCTGGCTTGCGACCCGGCGCAGCGGGTGCCCTTCCTGGGTAAACACCAGATCATCACGATGAATGCCCCCCGTGGTGCGCTGTAAAACGCGGTCTTTCTCTCGCCGGACCTCCATCAGTTCCGCCCAGGGCATGTCAAGTAGTTGGCTTTTGTAAGTCACATTCACCGTTTCGCGCTGGCCGGAAATGGCTCCGTAGGCTTCCGTAAGCAGTTCGGTGAAGGGGCCGATGAAGTTCCAACGCCTTTCGTGGATGTAGGCGGCGGGCTCCGCCATCTGAAGGTCGTAGACTTCGAGCAGGCCGGAGGTATCCTTGCGGCCATCGAGCTCTTTGAGCATAGCATTGCGGTTCGCCAGTAGTTTATTGTAGGCGATGAGGTGGTTGAGGTAGGCGGGGTCGGTCTGGCTCAGGCTATTGTCCAGCAAACGGCGGCGGATTTCGGAGCCTTCCAACACCAGCCGGCTGTCGTCCGGAACGATGATAACAACCGGATAGCGGCCAACGTGGTCTGCCAAACGATCGTAGGCAGCACCGTTGCGTTCAATGATTTTACGCTTACGCTTCTGCAACTTTACAACAATCTTATCCGCCTTGCTTTTTGTCCCTTCCTCTGCACCTGCGGCCGCGCCTGAAAAATATCCTTCCAGCCGACTAACCTGTTCGCCGTGCTGAATAGCGTACTGATCCGGTGTACTGGCGTAGCTTTTACCCATGCATAGGTAATAAACAGATTCAAGCAAGTTCGTCTTACCCGCACCATTGGCCCCGACGAAGCAATTGAGGCGAGGGCTGAAGATCAATTCTCCACCGGCGTAGTTTTTGAACTGGGTAAGTTTTAGCTTGGAGAGATGCATTGGGGCGAAGGTAGGGATTCTCGATTCTTGATTCTCAATTTTTGATTCTCGATTCTTGATTTGGCTACCGCAAGTACCGTTCGCGACGCTGTACTTGCTCACCGGAAAAGGTAATCACAGCAGCAGCAATTTGAAGTCAACGTATGACTCAATTTTTTAAAAACCTTCTTTGCACCTGCGGCCCCGCCATAAACCCCATGTACAAAAAAGCATAGTGAGCAAGCAAAGCGACGCGAATGGCAACAGCGGTAGCCAAATCAAGAATCACGAATCGAGAATCAAAAATCGAGAATCAAAATCCCCCTATCTTTGCCTCCATGCCAAAACAATCTACCCGCCACTCCTACAAAAGCCGCCGTGAGCGCAACGATATTGCTGGGCGTCGCTTCAAGCAGATCCTGCTGTTTGCGGTGCTCATCGGCGTTGTACTGTTGCTGCGCAACTGGCGGGAGTACTACAATTACTTCAGTACTTATTTCAACGGGCTGTAAATGCGCTTGCCGTTTGCTGCCCGCTGGTTGTTGCCCCTGGCCCTCTTTCTGGGCCTTGCCCTGCGTGTGCCCGGCTGGTTTACGCAGGATATTAAAGACGACTGGCAAACGTTCGAACCCGATGAAGGACAGCACGTCCACGCCGCGACCCATCGCTACAATTCACTTTCTAATGGCGAAAAAGTAGGCGACTACAACAGTGCGCCGTGGAACGTGCGCGGCTACGGCCATCTAATAGCCACCGTAGCTTACGGTTGGTATGCTATGCTAGACAAGCCGCCATCCTGGCGAGACTTTTTACTACTGGGTCGCCAACTCTCTACCCTTTTCTCGCTGCTACTCATCTTCGCGGTATATCTTCTGGCACGGTCTGGCGGTCTTTCTCCACCCTACGCTGGCGTTGCTGCATTGCTGATGGCAGCCTGCGATGCCAACGCGACCATTAGCCATTACTGCTTGCCCGCTGCAGGCTACGTTTTTTGGTGTTACTTAGCTTTATTGGGTGCTTTGCGGTTGGGGCACGGCGCACGTTCTTTTGGTAATCTTGCTCTACTTGCGTTGGGTTCAGCGGGTGCGGTAGCCTTTAAATTCGATGTTCTGCCATTAGCCTGGGGCGGTTTGTACTTACTGTACCTGGCCTTCGTACGGCGCGCTATACCGTGGTGGTTCATTCCAGTGGGCATTGCCTTGGTTATGGGTTTCGTGGGTGTTTCCTGGTACGGTTGGTCTTGGGAGAGCATTCAGAAAACCTTTACGGGCCTGAGTAAGCTTAATCGGGAAGGCGTACCCGTAGAGGATCATTTTCGGGACAACCTAATTGTCTATCCCGCCGGGGTCCTGGCCGGAATCGGACTTCCCGTATTTGCGCTAGCGGTGGTTGGGTTGAAACGGCTTTGGGGCGCGGCCGCAGGTGCAAAGAAAGTTGAGGGGCCGGGTTGGGCCACCAAACACTGGACCCTACTCTACCTCACGGGTTGGCTCCTGAGTGAGTTCCTCGTCCGCTGGTCTGTTGATACCGCCTTCATTCGCCGAGTCAATGTTTTTATGCCAGCAGTTTGTCTGCTCTGCGCTTACGGTCTTTACGCATTACGGCGGGTTCGCTGGCTACCATTGGCTGTGGTTACCTATACATTCCTGTTCTGTGTTGTAGCCCAAAGCAATCACTGGTTCGATACTCGCTACGCGATGCGGGAGTTCGTTAACAACGAGCTGCCGAAGGAAGCCAAAATTGGTATTTCCGGTTACGTTCAGCTTAAGGGTCTCCGCAAAACAGACTGGTTTATGAACGGTAACTGGGATTATGCCGTGATTCACGAGACCCACTACAGCCGCTACTGGAAAAGCATGACCACCCCCTTTGGCCTCCCCGAATGCTGCGACGGAGTATACAACTGCAAAAGTGAAAAAGAGTGCGTCCGGATGCAAAACCTCCTCGCTGGTACCGATGAAAAGGCCCGATTACTGAAAGCTTTCCTCCCTCGGAATATCTTTCCGGAGCGAATCGCCTACGCCCACTTCTTTGGTAACTACGAAACTTTTCTGGGGAGAACCTTGGTGTTTGAACGGGTTAAGTAGGGAGTATAGGAGTCTGGAGTACCTACTCCCTACCTTCCCACAAACCAGGCAAAAGTCCGGCACTCCTCTACTGCGACCTGATAGAATTTCGTATCGTAATATACATCCTTCAGTAAACGGAAATAAGTAAAGGGCCGTTGCCCCGGGCTACCCGATGCGTAGTGCATATTACGTTGGCATTTGGCGGCGAAGAAGGCGGCTTCCGCCGCCGCTTCGCGGCCGGGCGCGCGTTCGAGAGCGCGCTCAAAATAATAGGCCGCCCGGTCCATGCTCATATTCTCGCGGTTTCCAAGGGGAGCGTTGACGTGCGGGAACACCCAGTCTCGCGTCCGCCGCTGCGCGGCGCGCAGGCCGCTGCTGCCGGATCGGAAGTAGTCCCCCATCCGCCAGTTGTAGCCGTAGTAACTCATGCTGTAGTGCGCCAGGCCGATGTTAAAAAAATTGCGTGCCGCAAGGGTATCGTTAGTTGTGCGACGAGCCTGGTCTTCCAGTTCCAGCAAGCGCTCCAATAGCTCTACTTTATTATAGCGCGTCAGTGCCGCAGATGGGCGGTACTGCACCCGGTCGTTGAACTGCTTACTGAAGGGGGCATAAACGCCGTAGGAATCCCGCCGTGCTGCGGGGACGCGCTGGAAGACCTCGAGGGCCGTTTCCCACTGTCCTTTCTGAAGATAGAAGGTCCCCAATAGGTCGTTGATATCATCAACGGGTTCTGGTCCGACCCGGTCGGCCAATAAGGCCTTATCAAAGCGGTTGCCCAGTAAGCTGTCCGTCATTGCCTGTAGCTCTTTGACCATATTTACCGTCGGTTTTTTCTGGATAGCATCAAAGCCATACTGCAGTAGGGCGGCCTTGCCTTCGCGGCCGTTGGCACGGTAGACAGCTTCCAGTTTATCGTTCACCAGCGGGCGCAGGTCGGGATATTGTTCGCGAAGCTCCAGGTTCGCCAGCAGGTCGAAGTAGTATAACTCTACCGAGTCGTTGATGCGGTTGAGGGCTAGTACATTGGTGACTTCCCGCAGAATTCCGAGCTGATCCGCCATTGTATCCTGGGGCCGTTCGCGGGCGAGGCGGGAGAACGATTCTCGGGCGTAGAAGTAATCTCCGGCCAGCATTTCCAGAGTAGCTTCCGCTAATAGCCATAACTTAGGGTTAGCGGATTTTTTTTCTACCACTACTTTGTTTACGAAAGCCTGTAACTCTATCAGACGATCCGTAGCGCTGCTGCGTGGGCGCTTATTGTACCGTTTATTTTGTGGCGCGAAAGGATTAAAATCTTCCCCCAACAAGTCTTTTTCCAGCTCCAACAGCTCTCGCATCACGAGTGGCTCTAAGGTGGTATTAGCTGGTTCCAATTCATAAATCTTGCGGAGTTCTTCCAGCACTACGGCACGGTGATTTTGGGCACGCATTACGTGCAGCATGGCACGTTCATGGTCGTTGGCACAAAGGTTACTGGCGGCTTGCCATTGTTCGTCCGTCTTCACCTTAAAACTCGCGTAAGCGCTTTCTCTTTTACTCGGGCAGCGTTCGAAGATGCGGCTAAAGATGTAAGCACTAGTCGCATAGTCTCCCTTAGCCTGCAGTGCTCCGGCGCGGTGCCCTTCAATCCAGTCAAAAATCAGGCTTGGGTTGGCCTCAATCTTTGGCATTAGGTAGTCGTAGAGCTTTAGTACGTAGTCATACTCCTTGAGGTAGTGTGCCATTCGCAGCAGCTGGTAGGCGTAACGAAGGCGGACGTAATGGCTTTTGACGGACTTAAAGACATCCAGTCCTTCATCAATCAAGCGCTCCATAGCGACCCGATCCGTCTGCGGTACTCTGAAGCCGTTTCCGCGGCTAATGACATAGGGTTCGGCTCGTTTTGCAAACAGGAGGTAGGTAATTACCTCGGTGCATTTATAGTCCACCAAATGCCGGGCGAAAGTATTGTTACGTACACCAGCCTTCAGGCCGGAGGAGGAGGCGTCTTCCCGGTCAAGCAACCGCAGGATGTCGCGGAGATTCGTTGTGGTATTGCCGTAAATCAGTTTTTCCAGGTCCGCTATTTCTACTTGCTCGCAATAGCGTTCGTGCCATTCGTTCAGGTTGTCCCGTTTCCGGGCTTCACGCTCTAGTTTTTCCGGATCTCCGTAGCGGCTGGTGAAGGCGCGGTAAAACGGACCGAGGCGGCTATCGTATTCCAGTACATCTGGGTTAAGGAACCGATAGCCCCGAAAAGCGGGGGTGCAATCGGCTTTTGCCAAGGCCGGTAGCAGAAGAGCGATAAATAATGGTAGTAGTCTGGGCATTGGCGCAAGATAAGTATTGTCTGGCGTTGGGGGGTGAGGGGACGGGACGGGGGGCGAGGGGTAGGGTGTTCCGTTTGCCGGATGCTCCCCCTACCACATATAACCTCACCCCAAACCTCTCTCCAACAAGCCTCACCTCCGGCTCGACGGAGAGGGGCTTTTAAGGGAATAAACGCTTCGCGTTTCATGGCTGAAATCCGTATCGCTGCTGATCCAGCAAACGGAACACCCCTCGCCATGGAAGTGAGCCCTCCGGGCTCAAGCAGGTAGTTTGTCGTTACCGTAACTTCCCACCATGCTTTTAAGAATTACCCTTCTGTTGCTTCCTATGATTATCGTCAGCTGCAGCACCACCGCTCCACCAAAAACCATCCGCCTGCCAGCAGCCCTGAAGGAAGCCTCCGGCCTGAGTATAAATGATGAGGAATTTACCTGGCACAACGACAGCGGAGACGGGCCCTACACTTTCATCACGGATGAAGGCGGAAACATCATTCGCCAGGACACCCTCTCCGCTACCGCGCTGGATTACGAAGACATCACCCGCGACGACAAGGGCAACCTCTACCTCGGCGACTTCGGCAACAACGCCGGTAAGAGGACCGATCAACGCATCTTCCGCTACCACCCTGATAAACCAGGTACAGATGCAATCGTCTTCGCCTACCCCGGCCAGGATGGCGGTGGCCGCAATCACCCCAACAACTACGACTGCGAAGCAATGATCTGGCACAACGACACCCTCCACCTTTTCACCAAAGACCAACTCTTCGGCAAGGGTAAATTCATGACCTACCATTTTCGTTTACCCGCTACTCCCGGCCAGTACATCGCCGAGCTGGTAGATAGTCTCCGCCTGCCGCGCCGCGTCGTCACCGCCGCAGCCTTCGATTCCGAACGCGGTGAGTTGGTGCTAACGGCTTATAATTTCAAACTCCTGGCGGGGTTCTGGCCTTCCGGTGCGGCATCTTTGGTCTCCATTACCGGCGCTCCCGAGGGGCGCTTTCTGCGCGGCAGGATCCGCCGCCGAAACCTGAGTTGGTTCTGGCCCACCCAGTTTGAGGCTGTCGATTTTTATAATGATCGCTGGCTGTACGTTGGTAGCGAGGGAACGCGGTTGCGGAAACATGCGGTGGGGAAGCGGAAGCGGAGGTGACAAATATAATGTACTCGGTGTTATCTGTTTGGCTCAAAAAGGGCATCCATTGTAAAGTGGTTATCCACCGGATAAGACTCTTTAGTGTTGATGCCGTATGCCGTGATGTAAGTCCAGCGCACCATATATTTTGTTTTAGTGTAATGCTCAAAAGCCTGGCGTTTTATTCGTAATTGTTCCGCTTCTGAACTATTGATTACGTAGAGCTTGTCATAAAATTTAAATTCACACAGTTCTATGACTCGGTCCGCCCGTTCTATAACTAAATCAATTTGAATTCCAGGGTAGCCATCTTTAGCCAGATGAGCGTAGGTTGAAGTCCGGGTAAACACCCCACTTATCCCGATAGCATTTTTTATCTGATTAATGTGCCGTAGCCCTACATTTTCAAAGGCAAAACCCGTCCATGTTTTATATGCTTGGGAAGTGCTTATTTTATTCCAATCCCCTGTTCCCTGGCCTTTATTTGGCTCGATAAAGCGCAAGTAAAACAGAGAGTATTCATCCGTCAACCGGTAACGTTTATTGGTCTTAGTATTGAACGAAAAGAAACTAGTGATGAAACCTGAGACCTCTAGTTCATCAAGAACTTTTGAGAAACGCCCCCCGTTTTGAGCTATGACTTTCTTTAATAGTTGGTTGCGCGTAAGGCCATAATGAGCGGCAGCTAGCGCCCGGATTACATCAACGTGATGCTCATGGTTATCAAATAGCGCTGCGTACAGTAGGTCAAACTCGTCGTGCAGTGCGCCTTCAGGATTAAAGCAGATGCGTTCTATATTTTGCACCGCACTTTCTTTGGGGTTTACATTTTTCAGGTAGTAGGGAATGCCGCCAAGCGCCATGTACAATTGCATACAATGTTGAATGTTTTTCTGCATTCCTAGATAAGACAAATACTGTGTTGTTTCGTAGAGGTTAAAAGGCTCTACTCTTATTCTTTGGGTTATTCTGCCGTGCAGTCCACCACGGTCACGAACAATTTTTTGGACCATCCAAGACGCTGCCGAACCACAGATTACCACCAGGATATTTTTATTCACCGCCCACTGGTTCCAGAAGTAGGAGAAAAAACTGATGAACCCCGACCGCCGAGTTGCCAGCCAGGGAACCTCGTCAAGAAATACCGTCAGCTTTTCATCTTGTTCCACCGTATCCAGATAATCCATCAACTGAAAGAAAGCGTATTGCCAACTTTTTGGTGCATCAGGCTTACGGCCATCTCCGTATTTTCTCGCAACCTCACGCCCAAAGTTTATAAGTTGTAGCTTCCTGGAAGTGTCGGGAATACCAGTAAATTCGAAGTTAATATTTTCGCCGAGGACCTGCTTAATCAGAAAGGTTTTACCTACCCTTCTACGGCCAGTAACCGCAACCAGTTCTGCTTCAGATGACTCAAGGGCCTTTCGAAGAATTTTTGACTCCTTCTCCCTTCCGATCAGTGGTGTTTTCATCTTAATTGACTTTATACCGCTCGAATGAATGCATAAACACAAACCTAAGCCATTTATCAACTAAATATACGTCTCACAGCGACCTACAGTTTTCATAAGTGGCTAGAGTTTGATTTAAAACCACAAAAGAAGCCACTTATGTCAGAGTGTGGTACTTACTCACTACACATCAGTTTAAAAAACGAGCGATAAGTGGCTCAAGTCGACAGAAAAGGGCGCATTTTGGCCGATAATAATACATTACCCCGCCAAAATCATATTTTAAAAGCCGTTTTGGCGGTCAACGCACGATAAGTGGCTCAACTTAACCAAAAAGAAGCAACTAAGCCACTTACCGCCAGATGCGCGCGCCCAACCGATAAACCATCACCCGCTGCTCCGCGAAGCGGGGCACATAGCGCTCCAGCAATTCCACCTGAGCGCCAATCTCTTCGGGCAGGGCTGCTTCCCAACGGAGCAGGTCTCCTTTGTAGAGATAGATGCCATCCAAATAGGTAGATCTTTTTACGCGCCAACGCGGGCTTTTACCTTCCGTAGGCACCGATGTAAACCGGAAAGTGTCCTTAAGGTCCAGGGCATTCGGCTCGTTGATGAGGTGGGCGAGTTGGTCGCGGCGATAGACGGCGGCCCAGTCGTAGGCGGCGATGGCCAGGTCGAGGTTAATCGGGTAGGGCCCGGTACCGGAGAGGTAGGTTTTCAGGATGTTGGTATCAACGATAGAGTTCTCCGTTTCCCAGGCGTTGAGGTTGCCGACGTTGTAGGCCATCAGCGTTGCACGGTTTACTGGCGGAACGCCCTGGGTTTCCCGGTCGCGGTACTGGTGCAGACGGATGGTGCAGGTCAGGGGGCGGCGTTTCAGGCGGAGCTGCAGTGCTTTTAAAAAAACAAAATAATGCACCTGCGTCCGCGCCGTCCAGTCACAATCTATTTGCAGTTCGGGGAAGTTTGCGCCGAAGAGTTCTTCCGTCAGTCCGAGCACGTCTTCGGCCAGCGCGTCCAGTTTATTTGCCGGTTGGCGCACAAAGACCTCGTTGGTGATGAAAATGACGGGCACGAGTTGGGGCAAGCCCGCGGTGTCCGCCAGCTGGATCAAGGCCGCGGGTTCGGCCTGTCCGGCCGTCCAGCTCACGTCAAAAGCCTTTGCGTAGAGGCGGTCGCAATTGTGTTCTAGTAGTAAACTCCGAGCAGTGCTGTCGGGGGCAAGGCGGGTTTGCCAGTGGTAAAAGGTGGTTTTGGGAGGGGCAAATTCAGGGGCGCGGCCGCAGGTGCAAAGGAGGGTTAAGAGGCAGAGGATGTACAACGGCCAAGCTCGCTGCGCTCGCAACCTCACCCCCGGCCCCTCTCCGCTGGGAGAGGGGTGACTTATCGATAATGATCTTTTCAAAATAAGATGGTTTTTCCACTGATGATGGCTTAACGTGAGAGCCCGTCAGGCAATGCGATGCTCATATTCGTAATTATTCAGATAGAAAACCCCGGCCAAAGCAGCCTCCGGCTGCGAGTGGTCGACGCGCTTTCCAAGCGCGGATGCATTGGCAAGTTGCATCACAAACGGAGAATGGATAAATCAAGTGCGCTGTCAAGTCAATCTTGAACAGTTTCTGTTCACCTGTTTGTTAAAGATGCCTTCTCGCACTCGGAGAGTGCTCAGACCACTTGCGCTCGGAGAACTCCTCGGCCTGGCTAGCTACCTAACCATTTGTATATATCACAACTCCACCACCTCTCTGAGCTTCGGTGCCTTCCATCCTTTAAACCCGTTTTCCAGCAGAGCTTCGCCGAAGGCTTCCATGCGGTCGATGGTGCCGTGGACGAGGAAAACTTCCTTGCAGCTCTTTTTCTGGTTCTCCAGGAAGTCGATCATTTCGGATTGGTCGCCGTGGGCGGAGAAGCTGTCCATCACCACCACATCTGCGCGCAGCTCGTAGTACTCTCCGTAGAGTTTGAGGCCTTCGGCCCCGTCGCGGAGGCGGCCGCCGGGTGTACCCGGCGCGCAGTAGCCAACGATGAAGATGGTATTGTTCGGGTTGCTCATCGTGTTCTTCAGGTGGTGCTTGCTGCGCCCGGCGTTCATCATGCCGGAAGCGGAGATGATGATGGCCGGGCCGTGGAGAAAGTTGAGCGCTTTGGATTCCCGCACGTCCTGGATGTAGGTGAGGTCGTTGAAGCCGAAAGGGTTTTCGTCCGTCAGCATGTACTCCTGTAGTTCGGCATCGTAGCATTCGGGGTGGGCGCCGAAAACGGTAGTAGCGTTCACCGCCAGGGGGCTGTCCACGAAGACCTTGATCTTCGGTAAACGACCGGCGTTCTCCAGTTGATCGAGCATGTGAACAATTTCCTGGGTCCGCCCCACGCTAAAGGCAGGGATAAGGAGTTTGCCACGCTTTTCCACGCAGGTGTCCTTCACGATTTTCAAGAACTTTTCGATCTCGTTGGGCTTCAGTTCGTGCTCGCGGTCGCCGTAGGTAGATTCGCAGAGGATGTAATCGCACTCTGGCATCGGTTGGGGATCACGAAGGATAGGGCGATTGGGCCGGCCGATGTCTCCGGTAAAGCCGAGCGTCGTTGTTGTCCCGTCCGCACGCTTGATGCGCAGCGTTACGCTGGCGCTACCGAGGATGTGGCCGGCGTCGCGGTACTGCAGCTCTACCGAATCGTTGATCCGTTCCCAACGATCGTAGGGTAGGCCGACGAATCGTTCCATAGCCGGCTTCACATCCGCCCGGACGTAAAGCGGCTTCTTTGACTTACCGAATTTGCCGTGTTTCTTATTGTAGTATTCCGCATCTTTCTCCTGAATGAAAGCCGAGTCGAGCAGCAAAATAGCGCACAAGCTCCGGGTAGCGTGGGTAGCATAAATCTGCCCTTGAAAACCATCCTTCACCAGTTTCGGCACCCGCCCGGTATGATCGATGTGGGCGTGGCTGAGAATGAGGCAATCAACGCTCTCCGGCTTGAAGACAAAGCTTTCGTTGAAGTCTTTCATCTCTTTGTTGCGCCCCTGGTAGAGGCCACAGTCCAGCAAAATTGTGTAGCCATCGTCGAGGGTAATCAGGTGAGCAGAGCCGGTAACTTCGCGGGCCGCGCCGCAGAATTGAATTTTCATGGAGGGAGGTTAAGCTTTGCGGCAAGGTAAGGATTAGATTGATAGTAGGTAGTAGGTAGATTGATAGCGCTACCGCACGAGCAGAGCGAGCACCCGCGATGTGCTGTGCGGCAGCGCTATCAATCTATCCACTATCATACGATCAATCTACTTACACCCCTTTCTTTTTCTGCCGCGTTAGCCGCATCCGTCCTCGTCGCCGTTTGGGGAGAAAGACTTCCTCCGTTTCTTCCTGCCAGTAGCCGCGCAGGTGGGGATCCCAAAGGTCGGGCTTGAAGACAATCTGGTACTGCCGGTTGAATTCGGGCATAATGTCGTTGTTCACATCGCCGGCAAAGGCCGTTTCTTTCAGGGATATGCTCAGATCTTTATAGCGGTAGCCTTCGAGGTCCATCCGCAGCGTAGAGCCATCGGGGAGCTGTACGTAGCTGCGCCCTTTTACTTTTTTCCCTTCGGTGATGATGTACAACTGCATCGGCAACTGCTTATCAGAATAGATGCCCCCTACGGTCATGAATCCTTCCCAGGTGCCGTCGAGCGAACTCTGGGCGGACAGGGGAAAAACAAGCAATAGCAGGAGGGGTAGCAATAGGGTACGGAGCGTCATCATGGCGTTTGGGGAAATCGATACGGACGTAAAATACAATCCCTCAGGGTTTTGGTGGGTAGTAGGACCAAAATTTTAACTAAAGCATAGAGCGCCAGGAGGTGCACGATCTCTGGAGAACCGTCCGAATCTTTCTCCGATGGAAAGGGGGCGGAGCACTTACTTGGGGACGCCGTACAAATAACTTACCGGTTTAGGTCGTCTTGTTTTGCCCCATTTTTTGCTAAAAATTATTTCCGTAGCGGTGCTATGCAAAGAATTTTTAACAAAAACTGGAACAAAAACGCCAGACCAAAACCGGTAACTTATTCATACGGCGTCCCTTGGCAGAATTTCAAGGGAGCTAAAACGCTACTTTGGCAGAACATCGGGAAATTCCTTCCGAAACTTCTTCATTAGCCGCCGGCTCACCACGAAGCGCAATTTTCGCCCAAAGCTACCTACTCCGTTGAGCTCAATTACGCCGATACGGAAAAAGAAGAAATTGAACTCGTTAAACGCCTCCACATCCTGATCCCAACGGTAAAAGGCGGTGCGGAAATAGTTACTGACGTACACCTTTTTTCCATCCGTTTCCACCCGCTTGAGCGGCCAGGTCAGGACGAGAAAACTTACCACCCCCACCAGAAGCGTAAAGCTTGCCGCCCAGCGCATGGAAGTCATGTTTAGCCCTCCGAATTTACTTGGCTCTACCAGCCAGACCACCATGGTCAGGATAACCATGATGGTTGTCCAGAAAACAGGAAGGAAGATCTTGAGGAAGAGGGTAGCGTTGGAGGAAAGGCGATGCATAGGACAAAGGTAGGGCTGCGGTTTGCGATATTTCGGCATTGGCCCGCCATATTATGGTCATGTGATGGGAATATTGACTTCGATAAAAAATTTATCGTCTTAAACCCACTCGGCGGACGAGCCAAGCTGCGCAAGGCTCGGCCGGCGAGCTATCTCCGAAACCGCCGCTCCCACTGTACGCTATTCCCCCGGGCATCCGTCACTTCCAACTCAAAGAGGTGCTCGCCGGGCCCGGGCTCGCCGTTAGCGAAACTGTACGTCAGTTTACCGCTTTTCCCATCGTGCTCCAGCAGTGCCCATTTCCCGTCAATGGTACCCCGGTAAATGAGGCGGCCGCCGGAGACGTTGTCTTCCATAATCACGCTGAAGCCGCCAGCGCGGCGCAGGTCGGTGCTGAAATAATTGACCTCAACGGTGGGTGGCAAGGTATCCAGGAAGAGGCCGTAGTCTCCAAAAGTGGAGATGTTCGCGGCCATTCGGCCGTCGTCTGCCCAGCTTCCACCACGGCTGCTTAGGTGGCCGGCTTCATCGCAGCTTCCAAGGAAAACGTGGTCGTGTAAATCATTGGGTATACGGGCGACGGGGCGCAGGTGCAAGCGAGCGGATGAATGCAGGGGGGTAAGACGGTCATGAATTTGGTGGACATCGCTCAGGTGATTAGCCGAACGGTCGGGCAGGCGGGCGTAGCGGAAGAAACAGTCGCGGTAAAGATCATCTGCCCCCAGCTCCAGCCGCATATCTCCGTTATCAATGATGCTTGGTTCTCCGGAGGGGAGGAAGTACTGATGGGGCTCGGAAGTCTTCCGATTAGCCGAGGAAAGGGAGGCTGGGCGATAAATCACCACCAAGCTAAGCTCGGAAGCATTGCCCGCAAAGTCTACCGTTCGTAGCCGGAGGTTTAACGGTTTTTCGGGTTGGAGGATGAGGCTTCCGTCGTAAGACCCCGTGCCCTTAACCCGCCTTGCATCCTGCGGCCGCGCCTCGTTTAAAAAAGCGAACGGCCCTGCGGTATCCTTTGGCATCGGAGCCCGAAATTGCTGCGGAGAAATGGCCCAAAAACGATGGTACCAACTCTGGTTTGCCGTCCAGTCCGCATAGTCCGTTAGCGCGTTGAGGTATTCGGTTTCTTCGAACGGAATGCGCGCAAAGCGAAAGTTGAAGATCAGGGTGGAATCAGCGTAGAGATCGCCGCCAAAAATACCGTTCCAGTTTGGCATTGCGTTCTGGCGATCGTAAGACTTCAGCGCCAGACCAATGCGCCGGTGCGTCACGATTACCGTATCGTTTACCGCATAGTTTCCGTCCCGCAGTTTGGCGGGTGTAATGGTCTGGCTTTCCTGTTCCAGGCCCCGCTCGTCCAGTTCGTACACCCGCACTTTCCGGATCGCTGGCGCCCGCGTATCCGGAATACTGAACCCAAAGGCCAGCGGATTTACCGCTACATCACCTGCCTGTTCTCTCATCTCGAAGTGGAGGTGCGGCCCAAAACTATGGCCCCGGTTGCCCACTCCACCGATCTTCTGCCCGCGCGTAACCGGAAAATCATTCGGCCCAAAATTAAGGTCTTGCCGAAATTCTTCTTCCGCAAATTGCCGCACCCGAACGGTATCCAACAGCTCCGGCGCCAGGGTTTCCAAATGAGCGTACACACTCCGATGCCCGTCCGGATGATCTACATAAATGGCCTGGCCATAGCCGCCCGGACTCACCTTTATCCTACTCACGTACCCATCGGCCACCGCATAAACGGGGGTATTGGTACTCGCCCTAAAATCGAGCCCCGCATGAAAATGATCGCTTCGCAATTCCCCGAACGTACCGGTCACCAGCAATGGGCCGCGCAAAGGCGCGTCGTACTGAAGGGTTTGAGCCGTGAGGAAGGAGAAAGGGAGTAAGCAAAAGAGAAATAGCAGACGCAAAGTAGAAGGTTTTCTGGAGGGAAGGGCGAAGATAGTAGTTGGTAGTGGGTAGTAGGCAGGGTGCACGAGGAAATGCTCGCTGTGCTCGTAACCTCCCCCCCGGCCCCTCTCCGGTGGAGAGGGGAGAAAAGCACCACTGCGGCTACCGCCTTCGCTAGACGCTAGTAAAATAAATAGTTTGTCTTTCAGCTAAAATCGTTCGGTTATTACTCCACCCTTGCCGGACTAACTCCCTACCTGAAAGGAAAACCCTACCCCGTGGATATTCTCGATCTTGATCCGGTCGTCTTGCTTGAGGTACTTCCGTAGGCGGCTGATGAAAACGTCGAGGCTACGCCCCAGGAAGTAATCGTTCTCTCCCCATATTTTTTCCAGGATGTCTCCCCGTTCGCTCACCTGATCGCGGCGCTGACTGAGGTAGCTTAGTAGCTCGGCCTCACGGCGGGTGAGGCGGCGGGGTGCTTCCTCTTTATACTTCAATTGCAGTTTTCCCAGCTCGAACGTGTAATCTCCTATCCGCCGGGGATCAAAGGCGGGGGAGGAGGGGCGTACCTTATTGCGCCGCAGGAAGACTTCAATTTTCAGGATCAATTCTTCGATGCTAAAGGGCTTCGTGATGTAGTCATCTGCCCCTAGGCGAAGGCCCTGCAACCGGTCTTCCTTCATGCTTTTGGCGGTGAGGAAGAGGATGGGCACGTCCTGGTTCTTGTCCCGGATACGACGGGCAAGTTCAAAGCCGTCTACGCCGGGCAGCATCACGTCGAGCAGACAAAGATCATAGCTGAAGTTCGCTTTATCTATTTCTTCCAGGGCCTTTGGTCCGTCGGGGCAATGGGTGACGGTGAAGTCGCTAAGCTCCAGGTTGTCCCGGGTTACGAAGCTTAAGGATTCGTCGTCTTCAACGTAAAGTAAGTGTGCTTTAGCCATGGTTTATTTGGGTATGGTCGTAAAAATCGGTTAGGGTGTTAAAAGAAACTTGTATTTTTTTAGTGCAAACATTATTCAGAAACAGCAGTCGGGGTCACGGCTTTACCAGCAGCCAGGAGGGGTATCCGGAGGTGGAAGGTCGTCCCTTCTCCTTCTTTGCTTTCTACCTTGATTCGCCAGCTGTGGGCACGACAGATTTGGTGGACGTAAAACAAGCCAAGGCCAAAGCCTTTAACGTCGTGCACGTCGCCGGTTGGTACGCGGTAGAACTTCTCAAACAGTCTGTCCTGGTGTTCTTTGCTTATGCCCGGCCCTTCGTCGGCAACGTAGAGGTATAGTTGATCGCCTTTCTGCCGGCCGCCAATGGTTATTTGTGGCTTATCGCCGCCGTATTTTATCGCATTGTCAAGCAAGTTGTGCAGGATATTGGAGAGGTGAACCGGGTCGGCGTTTACCAGCAGTTTTCCCGCTGGCATTCTTGCCCGCAGCTGCCCTCCCCGCTCTTCGGCCCTTACGGTGATCCCACTTAGCAAAGGAGGAAAAAGTTCGGCCAGGTTCACCCGCTCTTTCTTGATTTCAAAGCTCCCCTTTTCAATACGGCTGATCTGGAGCACTTTCTCCACCTGGTTATTCAGTCGCTCGTACTGTTCGTGAATGAGGGTGGCGTAGCGGCTCAGTCGGCTGTCCGCAGCGATGCGTTCATCCCGCTGAAAAACACCAGCGGCGATGCGGATGGTAGAAAGCGGCGTTTTGAACTCGTGGGTCATATTATCGATGAAGTCTTTCTGCATCCCCGCCAAACGACGTTGCCGCAGAATCACGATCATCGAAAAAATGAAGAACGTCACGGTCAGCAACAGCACCGCCGTGAAGAAAAAGACCACTTGCATTTTTTCCCAGAGGTAACCGGTGCGCTCGGGGAATTTGACGCCGAAGTAGTACAGCAGGTTTTCGTCGGGCGGCAGGTAGCTGACTTCTTCGGTGGCCTCTTCTGGCTGCGGCTCCGTGGTGGGTTCACAGCGGGCACCGTAGGCCATTCGGTCGCTGTTGCAGTCAAAAATGCCATACTCGAAAGGAACATCAAGGCCGAGATCCACCAGTTCCTTCTGCATCAACGTTTCCAGCTGTAGGGCTTTGATTTCCGATTCGATGTTGACGATAAAGTAGTTGCTGCTGCGCTGGCGGACGATGTCCTGGCTCGGCAGGTCGGAGTTGTTCGCCGCAGCAAGCTGGCGCGCGACACTGTACAGGGCCAGTTGCGCCTTCTGCCGAAACTCCGAATCGTTGAGGTCCCAGGTCGTCGCGATCCAGTACGACTGCATCCCGACGATGCCAAGGATGGCAACGACGCCCAGGAAAATAACCCGGTTGATGATGTACTGCTGCATAGGAAAGGGAGTAAGGAGGGGGAAGGGAGGAAGGGAGGAAAGAAAGGGAGGAAGGGAAGAAAGGAAGAAAGGAAGAAAGTAGTACAAAAAGGAAAGAGCAGTAAGAAGGCGGTAAACCATGAGCTTCTTGTGCATCCTACCTTCATTAACAAGGCGTTAACCCGGTCAGTTGTCAGTACGAACCGCCCTTTCGCAATCATAAAAATGTACTGAGCGTGTTACTCAGGGGCGCGGCCGCAGGTGCAGGGGGAGGTTTCTGGCATTGCTCTCCGGCCAATTCATCCGATCTCCGAGAAAAAATTTTTCCAAAACTCTTTGTTCAAAGCCTTTAACAGCAGTATATTTGCGGCCGCTTAGGGATGTATGTCCCTGCTGGCATAGACCCATGGTGTAATTGGCAACACATCAGATTTTGGTTCTGTCGTTCAAGGTTCGAGTCCTTGTGGGTCTACAGAAATTGCTCCTTCACTACGGTGGAGGGGCTTTTTTGTTTTGGGGTGGCAGGGAAGGGAAGGAAGGGGGAACCACACATCGTATTCTTCGACACATTCCATCGATTGGCCGCGCCCTTAATCGAGTTGGTTGCCTTCGGTGATCGTCCCTTCGGTCTTCGGAGTTAATACTTCGTTAGTCAAAAGCTAAGAAACGGCAGTAAATCGAATAATTTGCCGAATCTTAGTAAGTAACGTATCTTTGGATAAAACAGCTACTACAATCGCAAAGTCATCCTTACATATTGAAGCATTTCGAGAGCACTTTAGTGAAGCTATTAAGTTTTCTATTAGTGACATCACTAAGTTTTACCAGAAGTTTGAAGAGACTCTCAAAAGGTCAACGGTAGATTGGCGGATATACAAACTAAAGAGTGAGGGAATAATTCATCGCCTTTCAAGAGGTAACTATTCTCTAAGCGAAGTACGGCATTACGTGCCATCGGTTACTCGCGAAAACAAGCTGCTTTATACCAGATTTAAAGCGCAATTTCCATTTGCGGAAGGATGCTACTGGAATACGAAATGGATCAACGAATTCATGTTGCATCAACCTGCCTGGTTTTTCAGCATACTCGAAGTAGAAAGGGAGGTCATGGAGTCCGTTTTCTACGAAATGAAGGATAAGGGTAAGGATACTTACCTCAATCCCTCCGATGAGATCATTGATAAGTACATCATGAGTAAAAAATCTCCTTTGATCATCTTGCCACTTGTGTCAGAAGCACCTACTCAAGAGATCGATGGAGTCCGTACGATTACGATTGAGAAAATGCTAGTCGACTTAGTCAGTAATGAGTTGCTATTCGCTGCTTACCAAGGATCGGAGCTGAAGAGAATTTTTAAATCAGCCCATGAAAAGTATGTACTAAGTGAAGCCAAACTGCTTCGGTACGCTAGTAGGAGAAACAGAAAGAACGAAGTCAAGTCTTTACTCCAAGAGTTTCAAAGAAACGGCAATAATTGATATTTTTTGCCAAATCATAGTAAAATGATAAACACCGCATCATTAGAGGAAGAGTGGATTAGAACGATTGCCCGAAAGCAAAAGTCAGACCCTATTCTGGTTGAAAAGGTAGTCAGAGCACTCTACTTACTAGAGTTGCTCCAAAAAAGTGGATTAGAGTTCATCTTCAAAGGAGGTACTGCACTGATGCTGATGCAAGCGGAACCCAGGCGTTTCTCTATTGATATTGATATCATCGTATCGGATAAGCCCAATAATATTGAGCAGCTTTTTGCGGGAATCATTGAGCAGTCCGACTTTATTGATTATAAGGTGGACGAGCGACCTACTAAATCCAGTATTGAGAAGGCTCACTACAAGTTCTACTACCAGCCGGTATCCAACGCAAGAGCGGCATCGGAATATATCCTACTGGATATTCTGTACGAAGACAGCCACTACGGAGGTTACACCCAGGAGATAGCCATCACGTCCCCATTCGTAAAGACGGATGAACCAGCAATTAAGGTGACGGTGCCAGTGCCAGAAGCCATATTGGGCGACAAATTAACGGCATACGCCCCAACTACTACCGGAATACGCTACGGAGTTGGCAAGGAAGTAGAAATCATCAAACAACTGTTTGATGTGGGGCACTTGTTTAACATGGTTAACAATATGAAGACCATCGCCTCCGTATTTGATCAGTTTGCTAAAACAGAGCTAGCATATCGTGCCGCTGATGCCAGTTCAGATGATGTGTTAGAAGACATTATACAAACCGGAACGATCATTTGCACCAGAGGTAAATCTGGCAAAGGAGACTTTAATGAGTTACAGCAAGGGATAAAAAACATTAGAAACTTTATCTTTTCGGAGCGTTTTCATATTGAAAGAGCAATAGTCTTAGCAGCTAGGGCCAGCTACTTAGCGGCATTGATCAGAGTAGGAGGGGCGAAGATCAAACGTTTTACGGAGCCGGGCGAGATAGCCGGTTGGATGATTGAACAACCATTTGAAACCAGGCTTAACAAATTGAAAAAATCAAACCCAGAAGCTTTCTTCTACTGGTATCAAACGGCACAACTAATAGCACCAGCGAGTTAAAAGGAAACACCTGAAAGCTACTGACACCTTTGGACGCGGTCTGGAAAGTCTTATCGAAAAACAACTAGGCAAGTACCCGATAATGGACTTTACCGTGGCACGTCGGATCAGGTAGGCATTGATCCTTCCGACATTATTCGGGCGGGAGTAGTGTCTCGAGCATACTATATCATCTGTGCGCACAACCATCCGAACGGCCATCCGCAGCCGTCGGACGCGGACGTAGACAGCAGCTCTCGATTGTCGCACGCGCTCCGATTTTGCGGCCTGGAACTACTCGATGACATCATCATTACCAGGAAGAAACACTTCAGCTTTTCGGAAAATGGCCTAATGCGCAGCTAAACCCGCATAAACACTGGCCTTTCCATAGCTAAATTGAAGCGAAAGTAAAGCAGAAGTTAAGCGAAAGTAGGGCAAAATTGAGGCAAAATTAGGGCTAAAGTCAGGCTAAATTCACGCTAAAGTCGGGCTAAATTCAGGCTCCCGGCACCGCGAAAGACAGATTAAAGGGTTGGCTCATCCCTTCTATTGCATTTTTCTTAACCCCAAAATCTTACCCATCATGGCTAAGCGTAAAAAGGCCGTCACGGAGACGGCCAC
>CAYPIM010000012.1:0-54039 GCA_964410795.1 uncultured Lewinella sp.
GGAGGGCAAAAGTACAAAATTTGATGGGCTAGTAGGCGCGGACGCGGGATGCAATGAATGTTTTTCAAAGGGCAAGGTTTGTCCTAATTACTAGCTCCTTCGGAACCAAAGCCTTAAGTTACACCCCATATCAACCAACTCTGCTCCTTAAAATGAGAAACCTTGCACCTGCGTTCAGCGCCCTGATCTTTCTATTTCTCCTCGCCGGTTGCGGAGATACAAAGACGGTAGACGAGAATAAAGACCAGCCCAACATCCTTTTCATCTTCACCGACGATCAGACTTACACCTCTCTCCACGCCCTCGGCAACGATGAGATCAAAACCCCCAACCTGGACCGGCTGGTAAACAGCGGTACCACCTTCACCCATGCCTACAATATGGGCGGCTGGCACGGCGCCATTTGCATGGCCAGCCGCGCCATGCTGAACTCCGGGCGCTCCCTCTGGCGTGCTGGGGACCTGGACCGGGGATGGTCCGCCCAGGACCAGGCGTCCTCCCGAAAACTATGGGGCAATTTGATGACGGAGGCTGGCTACGCCACCTACATGAGTGGCAAATGGCACGTTGGGGTAAAAGCAGCAGAAGCCTTTGAAACCGTAAGCCACATCCGGCCAGGAATGCCGCCGGATGGCTTTCAGCACGGTAAGGTTCAGGCACTCTTCAACCGCCATGACCGCAATCCGCCGCGCGACTCCGTAGTAGCTATGCTCCCCCCCGGCTATAACCGCCCGCTAAGTGAAAACGACGACAGCTACGACCCTACTTCCCCCAAACACGGCGGCTTCTGGACCGACGGCAAACACTGGAGCGAAGTACTGGCCGACGACGGGGAAGACTTCCTCGCTAAAGCGACCACCGACGACCGACCGTTCTTCATGTACCTGGCTTTCAACGCACCTCACGACCCCAAACAGGCACCAGCTGAATACATCAATCAGTACACTCCCGGCGAACTGGCGGTGCCCGCCAGTTTTCAGCCCCTTCACCCCAACAAAGAACTGATCGGCAACGGCGAAGACCTGCGCGACGAAGCCCTCGCCCCTTTCCCCCGCACCGAGCTCGCCGTACGCACCCACAAGGCGGAATACTATGCCCTGATCACTCACCTCGACGCCCAGGTCGGCCGCCTCCTGGCGGCACTCGAAAAAACTGGCAAGGCGGACAACACGGTCATCATGTTCACCGCCGACCACGGCCTCTCCATGGGCCGCCACGGACTGCTCGGCAAGCAAAGCCTCTATGACCACAGTGTCCGGGTTCCACTGGTGATCTCCGGCCCCGGCATCCCAAAAGGCGCGACCAACGGCCAGGATGTTTACCTGCAAGACGTAATGGCCACCGCCCTCGACCTGGCCGGTGCGGAAAAGCCCGACTACGTAGAGTTCAATTCCTTGCTCCCACTGATTCAGGAAAAAGAGAAAGGGCTTGAGGCTGTGTACGGTGCCTACGTTGATTTTCAACGAAGCATCCGCAAGGACGGCTACAAGCTGGTCCTCTACCCTAAGATTCCACAAATGTTACTCTTCGACATGAAGGCAGATCCCGAAGAAATGAACGACCTTTCCGTCGATCAACCCGAACGGGTAAACGAACTCTTCGCCGGCTTGCAGGAACTGCAACGGGAAATGGGAGATACGCTCATTTTAAAGCTTGATCATTATCGGTAGTTCTTTTCCGAGGAGCGTTCCGTAGCTTCGCTCGTCTGCTGAGGGGTTATCGATAATTCATGCCCCTATTTTCCAACGTCCCACTCGGCGGACGAGTCAGGGCTAGCGCCCGCCTCGGCCGACGAGTTAACTACTAACGATGTTCAATGCCCTCAAACATTACGACGTAAGCCACCAGATCCTGATGGGTTATATGGACTATTACTACCGCTTCAAGCTCATCACGAAGCGGGCCCGCATCCGTTTTGAACAACGCGATTGGCACGGCACCCAGGACGACGCCAAGGGACGGATTGACCTCTACCGTGATGATGTGCAAGAGACCACCCAGGAAGTAGCCGACTTACTTAAAGGGCTCCCTCTAGACAATATATTCTGGGCAAAAGTGAAAGCCGCCTTCGCCGAAGAAATTGCCCACTTCAACACTCGTAATATTGCCGAGACCTTCTACAACTCCGTCTACCGACACTTTCATAAAGTTGGTGCCAACCGGGAGTTGATGTTCGTCTCCCGCACGGGAACTTACCGCGAGTACCAGGGCCACGCCACCATCAGCTACGATTATGACCTGCAGGACCGTAAGCTCTCGGATATCCTGGCCGAGTTGCTGGAACACTTTCGGTTTGATGCAAAATGGGACGATAAAAAGGCCGACATCCAGCTGGTCGCCGACCGTTGGCAACACCACATCGATCTGCTGGGCGGACGCTCGCCAACGGACCGGCTAGAGATCCTCACTTCCTTATTTTACCGCAATAAATCTGCCTACATCGTTGGGCGCTTCCTCAAAGACGACTCTTGCCACCCTTTCATTTTGCCACTACTCCACCCCGAGGGTGTGGGGATCTTCATCGATGCCTTACTGCTGGAGACCGATCAGGCGACCTCCATTTTCAGCTACCACCGGTCCTATTTCCTGGCCGACATCACGGTGCCCAGCGACATGGTGGATTTCCTGCAAACCTTCATGCCCACCAAAGCAATAAGCGAGCTCTACAATGCCATTGGTTTTGAGAAACACGGTAAGACCGTCTTTTACCGGGAGCTGGTGCGTCACTTCCGGCTGACGGAGAAGGAGGCGCGGACGCAGGATGCAAAGCAGGTTTTCGAGGAGCAATTCGTCACCGCCCCCGGCATTGCGGGCATGGTGATGTACGTATTTACCATGCCTACGCTGAACATGGTCTTTAAGATCATTCGCGATAAGTTCGCTCCGCCCAAGCAGGTCACGCCCAAGGTCGTCAAGGAAAAATACGAACTGGTAAAGCGCCACGATCGCGTAGGCCGAATGGCCGATAGCTACCTATTCGAAAAGCTCGCCCTGCCGCTCGATCGTTTTGACCACGCCTGCCTGGCGAAACTCCGGAAAACCGCCGCGTCGAAAGTTGAGGTAACGGAAGACCGCGTACTCATCAGCCACGTCTACGTAGAAAAGAAGATGACGCCGCTCAACCTCTACATCGAGCAATCCAGCGAGGAGGATGCTCAAAAAGTACTCCGGGATTACGGCCGGGCCATCAAACAACTCGCCGCGGCCAACATCTTCCCCGGAGACCTGCTGCTGAAAAACTTTGGCGTTACCCGAATAAAGCGGGTCGTCTTCTACGATTACGACGAAATTGAGTTGGTCACCGACACCAACTTCCGCCACATTCCCGAACCTAAAACTTACGAGCAGGAAATGGCCAGTCAGCCCTGGTACAGCGTTCGCCCCAACGACGTTTTCCCCGAGGAGTTTCCCGGTTTCCTGATGCGAGCCGGACCAAACCTGAACTACCTGCGCACCAAACACGGAGACATCTTCGATGCCGACTTCTGGAACGACCTCAAACAACGAATTCAGGCGGGAGAAATCATGGATGTATTCCCTTACCGGACTGGTTACCGGTTTTTACGGTAAATGGCTAATGGTCTGTCAAATTTAAAATTAGCACTAAACCGGCTCTGCTCGCTCCGCTCGTAAAACTTAGTTTACATTCTACTAACATTAGGGTGTTCCGTCTTATGGTAATAGCACAGCACAATTTTTGACCATGCCCCCAGCTATGATTTGCTCCCCTCTCCCTTGGACCTCGTAGGGAGCGCGAAGCAGGTCCTGTAGAAGCCGCGTAGCGAAAGGGGCCGGGGGCGAGGTTACGAGCGGACCGAGCAAAACCGTTCAGAAATCGTTGCAGCAATACCCCATCAAACGGAACACCCTACTACTAACAGCACCCACTGTCTTTCACGGAATTGAACATACCGTTCAGTAGTCCTTGCACCTCCCGCCAGCGGGCGGGGGCGATGCAGTAGCTAACGGACGTTCCTTCAACGGTACCCGCAATCAGCCCCGCCGTTTTCAGTTCTTTCAGGTGACGGCTGATGGTAGGTTGCGACAGGTCGATCTCGTCGGTAAAATCACGGCAAATACAGCACTCTGCGGTAAAGAGCTTTTGCAGAATTGCGATCCTTGCCGGATGACCGAGGGCTCGGCACAAGTCGGCCAAACGGTTTTGCTCCTCGGTATAAGCGTCGGTTTTTATTAGTCCCATAATATTTTGTTCAGCTGCTTTTAGATTGAGGGGAGCATACAGCATTCGGGCTCGTTGTGCCTGAATGCTGTATACTGCCGCTAAAGATGAATCATCCCCCTCAAGGCTGGTGAACGCCTAACAACATCCTCCACCCGGAGTACACCCCCCTCCGGAAGACACTAGTGCGGAAAGATCGGTCGTTTTTCTTTCAGGAACGCCACAAGCCTCAAGCGCCAGACAAGCTGTTTGCTTACCGGCAAGGTGTAGTTCTCCGTTACGAACCTCAAGGCCATACTTTACGATGGAATCCTCCCCTTGGTATTCTACTTCAATTTCCAAATCAGCGAGCCCTAGTTGACGCTCAGCCAGTTCGATGATCGAAACCAGCTTACCAGGATGGAGGCGATGATCGTAGTCCTCGGCATTCCAGAGTTGGAAGTTCGCCTTCCGTTCGCGCCGCAGGGTACCGCCGCAATCAATGAAGGTTTTGCTGACTTCCCCAACCTCAGTGACGTGAAAGTGAGCGGGAACAAGGGTGCCGTCCGGAAGGTTGATCGGCAAGGTCTCGACAGAGGCGAGGAAGGTCTTAATTTCTGATAGAAGCATCGTGATGGAAGTTTTATTATGCAAATATAGCAATATTGCTATTAACTACACATCCTTGGAATAAGTTTACCTTGGCAAGAAATTATTCGACTTTTATTTTTCGCCTGTTCCTTCTTAAAACATACTTGCTTTGAAGCATAGTTACATCGGCATAATCCTACTCTTCCTTCTGGCTTGTGGTGCCCCTGAGGGGCCTGAGCAAGTAGTACCTGAAGTGGAAACATCAGGGCCTTCTGCGTCGTCCATCGTAGTCCTCGGTACGATTCAAGATGGTGGCTCCCCTCATATCGGCTGCATCAAAGACTGTTGCCGTGACTTGTTTGAACAGCCGGATAAAAATCGTCAGGTAGTTGCACTAGGGCTTTACGACGCACCAAACAACAAGCGGTATCTCTTTGAAGCTACACCTGATTTCTCGCGCCAAACCAAGGCGCTGAAACGGTACGGAGCAACAGCAGAAAAAGAACTGCCCGATGGTATATTTCTAACGCATGCACACATTGGGCACTACACCGGCTTGATGTACCTGGGTAAAGAAGCAAGAGGGGCAAAAGAAGTTCCGGTTTATGCAATGCCCAAAATGAAGGCCTTTTTGGAAGACAATGGCCCCTGGAGTCAGCTTGTTTCAGAAGACAATATTCGTCTTCAGGCAATCGAAAATGAAAATCCTGTTAAGCTATCCGACCGCATCAGCGTAACACCCTTGTTAGTTCCTCACCGGGATGAGTTTTCAGAAACGGTTGGCTACTACATTAAAGGCCCGAAAAAGGCCGCGCTCTTCATCCCCGACATCGACAAATGGGAAAAGTGGGACAAAGACATCATACAGGAAATCGGTAAGGTAGACTATGCCTTTCTGGATGCTACCTTTTACAGTGGTTCAGAGGTAGGAAACCGGGACATTTCCCTGATCCCCCACCCTTTCATCAGCGAGAGTGTAGAGAAGTTCGCCGGGCTTAGTTCAACTGAAAAACAGAAGATTATCTTCATTCACTTCAACCATACCAACCCGGTGATCGATCGTACTAGCACTGCGGCGAAGAGCGTCTTAAAGGCTGGCTTTCAGATTGCGAAGATTGGGCAAGTTTTTGAGCTGTAAATCTTACCCTGAGGACGCATTAACTCTTAATAAACCGAGCATAATCAAGCCAGTAAACCACCTTGAGCGAGATGGAGCCATTACGCGGCGTATCCCGCCAGAGGTCGCTAAAGCTCTTTCCGTAACTAACGGATCGTTGCCGATCAAAATCAGTAATATTAGACTTATAAACGAAGAACATATCACTGCCTGGGGCAAACCGCCAACGATAGATTAAGTCTACGTTGAAAGCGTCAAAATCCTGGTCGTGGTTTTCGTTGTAATCAGTATTGGCCAGGGTACCATCTTCGGCTAGCAAGTGAAAACTATTATAACTCACACCGCTCCAATAGTGGCGCAAACGCAGGTTCAGGGTCATGTTTGCGGAGAAGCTGTACTTGCCGGAAAAACTTGTCTCGACGGAGGTAACGTTTCGTTTACCCATATACACCAAGGTCTCATTACCAACTGATGACTGGTTTACGTAGCCCACTTCATTTTTCTCTCTACCTCGAAAAATTCCAGCGTTGAAGCTGAGTCGGTCACTTACCCGAAAGCGGGAATTAAGGTTCAGGTACAAGTCGGACCGGTCCGCGCCGGTATAGCGGTTGCTGTTGAAATTCCCGGACAAGCGAATGGCCTTCCGGTTGTCCGTTCCAATCCAGCCACCGAAGGTTTGTTCTCCGGGGTTGCGCAGAAAGCGTCCTTTGACGCGGGGCTCAAAGAAATCATAAGTATCAGTGTAGTTCATTTCCGTCCAGAAGTTTACGTTCCAGAAGTGTTTGGTTTGGGCGTAGACCCACAATTCGCTTGCAGTTCCGAGGTATTCATCGGGCTTGTACAAGCGGGCGTGGCCGATGTCTATTCCAGCTCCTCCGTTCAGGAATAAGCCGTTAAAGAAAGGCTTACGCTGGTTGTACCGAAGCTGGCTATAGACGCTCCGCTCGTTGTTCGAAAAAAGAAGGCCCAGATCATTGGGGTCATAGGTATCACTCTCTTCTCGGTAGCGGACCCTCCAGGTCCAATTTCCGGAGATCTTCCTAAGTGCCAATTGCGCCTTATGCCCGGTTGATGTTTCGTCGGTCAGGAACCGCTGGCTGAAGCCGAAGTTTCCACTTACTGCATACTTATTTTCGTTGTTGTGGAGGTCAAACAGCAAACCAGTGACGTTGGCATCGGGGGCTGCCCCTTCGCGCAGTACGTTCGTATTAATGAGGGTAACCGAAGAATTATTTTTTAGGTTCTGGTCAATAACCGCAACGTTATAATTGGTCAGCGGATTCGTGTTAATCTCGCGCTCTTCTCCTTCAAGGTTACGGACAACGGCGTTGCTCTCTTGCTCAACAGCATTGAAGAAACCAATACCCGTTCCGCTGGCCGTACGCCCACTGATTTTTGTCGCATTGTACAGCGAAGCACGCTGAGGGTTATCAACGATGACCTCTCCCTCTAGCATTTCGCCGTTCGGGGATCCAAAGTAATTTCGTCCTCCAACTCTACGACTGTAAAAGAATCCCCCCTTATTGAAAAGCTCAGTGCCTTCGGTAAAAAAAGCACGTTGCTCATCGAAGCGCTGCTCGAAGGGGCCGAGGTTTAGGATTTGATCGTCGGAGCGGGCTTCTCCAAAATCGGGAATCAGTGTCATATCTAGCGTAAAGGCTTCGGATAGGCCAACCTTTAAGTCCATACCTCCCGTGACACTGCTGCCCGTAGAAGCTTTCTCAGCACCTGCGTCCCGCGCCGACAAACCGTAAACCGCTAGAAAAGGAGTAGCCTGAATCCGAACCGGCGGCTTCACGTCTCGTATCCCTGTTAGTGTTCCACATTGGTTTAGGTAGCCATCAATATTCGGATCAATTGCCGTCCAAAAACTTTTCTCCTGGTTGCGTTGAACGCGGCGTACGAAATTGATCGTCCAGTTCTGAACATCTGTTTTGGGAAACCTAATCGCTGAATAAGGAATGAAGTACTCAACGGACCAGCCATTATCACGAACCACCGACTTGCTCTGCCAAACAGCATCCCAGTTACTGTCTTCACCGTCTGTAGAATACTGCGAATCAAACTGGACGTTGGCTGGCGTAGTAAGGAAAGCAAATCCATTCTGCCCGCTGTTGTAAGGATCCAGGGAGATGGCAATCCAGTCGGTATTACCAAGGTCATCTCTTTCCGTGAGTTCCATTTGTATACTGTCCGGTTGCTCATCATATAGCATTCCTCCAACGTAGAAGCCAACATCATTGTACAGAACACGTATTTCCGTCTTCTGCCTGGGCTTCACCCAGGGAACAGGTTGAAGATTGGTAAAATCACTACCTATCGGTGCTGACTCCCAAGCCGCTTCATCGAGAAAACCGTCTACCTTAATGACCGCCTCGGTTCTTATAGCTTCTAGGCTTGGCTTGGGCTTATTTTGCCCTGAAAGTAACAATGGCAACAAGAGTGCCATTAGAATTATGACGGTTAGTTTCATTTGGGAATTTGGCTAGTGTGTGGAAAATATTAATGCTACTTCAGAGACGAAAGGTTACTAAGCCGGTTGCACCCCTTTTCCTAAATAAGCTGTTAATAGGTTTACACGCCTAGCCTATTGACAATTCTCCCAGCGAAAAGCCTGGGAAGCACCTTCACGACACATATACATTTTTAACATCAAAGCCAGTAAAGAACAGCACTTTTAGGCTTATATTTGCCAATCACTTGAACAACTTATATAATTCGAGCAGGCCTTACGTTATTATCATGCGATTCGCATGACTTTTCTCTTCTATTGTCGTCTCACTTTTGCCTTGCTGACTATCCCCTTGAACATGAAGTATATATTTTTCTTCGTAGTAATGACCTTACTATGTGCTCAAAATGAAATTTCAGCACAAATAATCGAACTGCCGGTGTTTGAACACCCAACTCGGCACGAGTTGGATTTAGAAGGGAAAGATGAAATAGTGATTCGTTTGAAGGGCCTCAGTCCGGGAGAAAAATATACAGTTTATCTGCCTCAGGATCACAGTTCACCTATTTTAAGTACTGGTAACCTGCCACAAGGTGTTATAAGTCATGACGCCCGGATGCTCAGCGGCATCGCTACGGATGGCTACGTAGAATTTTGTCTAAATGTAGCTATCAAGTCTATACCAACCTTTCGCATATTTGTAGAAAAAG
Source organism: uncultured Lewinella sp. (assembly GCA_964410795.1). Classification (GTDB taxonomy): domain Bacteria; phylum Bacteroidota; class Bacteroidia; order Chitinophagales; family Saprospiraceae; genus Neolewinella. Next base: position 9,030 of record CAYPIM010000012.1, read on the forward strand.
GAGAAAGGTACCAAGCAGGAGGAGCACTTAAGGTAGTCGGAGACACCATAGAAACCGAAGGCTCTCTTGATCTCGAATTCATGCTAAACACCATCTTCCGTAAAGACAGCTGCTTTGAGTTAACACCTACCAACATCATTAGTGTACAACGTCCGGTAATTGGAGGAGATACGCTGCATCAGACGGGAGTGTTTCGGAACGGTGTTCCAACGGTTGGCATTGACTCTGGCCTGATCGTCAGCACCGGCTGGGTAGAAAGTGCTGCGGGGCCCAACTTTTTTGCTTCTTCTCAATCCGGCCTTATTGATATTTTCGATATGAATGGGGTAGACCCAGATGCAGCTTCTCTGGTACCTCCAGGAATCGATGTGTATGATATTGCTGTTCTGGAATTTGAATTCATCCCTACCACGGACACCATCTCCTTCAACTACGTTTTCTTTTCGGAGCAGTATTGTGCTAGTGGAGCTGGAGTAACTAACGATGCCTTTGGGTTCTTATTGACCGGTCCGGACGGATTAACCCGAAACATCGCCCGTTTGCCCGTAAGTGATGACGTTGTTTCCCCCGCCACCCTTAACCCCCAATCCCCGGACGCAGCCTTTTTCCTCAACAACACCACAGCGGCCTTTGATGACCCCTGCGTAGATACACCGCCACCGCCCGAGCGGCTAAGAGGTATTGCCTACGATGGTTTCAGTACTGTATTACAGGCCAAGGGCGCGGTAGTGCCCTGTGCTCCGCACACCCTAAAAATCATAGTTGTAGACGCTGGAGACTTTATTCTCGACAGTGGAATCCTCCTGGAAGCTGGCTCATTCCTGGCCGGTCTGGTTAACAAACCAGAACCCAATACGACGGCGCAGGTTGATATTTTACGACCTGTTGAGGGCTGTGACACCGCTACCATCCGCTTTACCCGCAGAACCCTGGACGAGCCGTTCATCAACATGCCACTTCCGGTGAAGTACAATATCATCCCCTATTTTGGTGCAGAAACGGAAGCTGTTCGTACTTTGGATGCTGGAAACACTGCAGGAGCAGATTATATACTTCCGGAATCCCCTTTCGTCATTCCGGCTGGCGACACTTCCGCAGTGCTTAACATTCCGATTCTGTCTGACGGCGACTTTGGTGAGGGCCTGGAAGCCTTCGTTATCCGGTACGACGGAACCTGTGATTGTACAGAGAATGCCGACACTTTCTGGATTCAAGACAATGTACCATTTGATGTTGAACTAGGCCCAGACATCACCTCCTGTGCAGGAGTGGAAATTAACCTTACCGCCACTCCCCTTGGCGGTAACGGGATTTACACTTATTCATGGCCGGACCCAGCCTTGACGGGCCAAACCATAACCTACACAGCTACCGGAAGGGATACCTCCATCATTGTTAATGTGATGGATGGCTGTAGTTTATTTGGTGCAGACACAATTTTTATCGGAGCGCCAGCAATATCAGCGGTAACAGCAGACGCTTTTTACTCTTTATGCAGTAGCCCAACGGCTTCCGTTTTCATAGATATGGAAGGAAGTTCCTTGTATGATCTAACGATAGAAATTGATTCTAGCGGGCAACGAGACACCATCGTCTATCAAGTGTCTGGTGATACTACATTACTTTACGATTTCTCAGCCGACGTCACAATCATTGGCGTAACCGACGTATCTGGCTGCGGAGGCGCTGCCATTGGAACGGCTAACATTCGTGGCCCAGAAGTTGCACTAACGGCTTCCGTTATTCCTGCTACCTGTGGCCAGGCTATTGGAGCGATTGATCTAACCACCCTTACGGGCAATAGTAACTACACTTTTGAATGGTTAGACGATCCTACGGAAACCACCGCCTCCCGTACGGTCTTGCCCCCTGGAACTTACACCGTAGTAATTGCTCCTCTGGTGGATGCCACCTGTACGGACACCCTCATGTATGAGTTGGCGATGCCTCCAGTAGTTCAAATCGATTCGTTCGAATTTTCAGCCCCAGCTTGTGCGGGGGAAACGGTCGTCTTAGCTCCTGTTGTTTCCGGTGGCACACCGCCTTATACCTTAAGCTGGCCTGATAGTACAAGTACGGATAGTCTGCTTACTATAGTTACACAAACCGGCCGGACAATCTATCCATTCGAGGTAACTGACTCCTGCGGTTTCATAGATCGTGACACCGTTGTTTTTGACCTACCTGATTTTAGTGTAGAGCTAGACGGCCGATTCTCACTTTGCAATCAAGCTGTGGTTAATGTTCCGCTTTTTGTTAACGGGCCGGTAGATAACTATACAATATCGCTTAATATCGATTCGGCGGGGACGCAGGTGCAAAGAGTGGTTACCACTTCTGGTGGAGGCGTAATCATTCCAATTGATTTTGCGGCATCACTGACGGTTACCAGCATTACCAACGCTGCGGGGTGCCCGGGAGACGTCATCGTAGGCTTTGCAACTGTGGTTGACCCCATGATCAGTTTCAACCCTATAGTAGAGAACATTCGCTGTGAAGGTGAGCTCACTGGTAGTATAGCACTCATTAACGCGAGCCCAGTCCCCGTCAATTACACCTGGGGTGATGTTAGTGATAACACTGGTGTTCGTACAGGCCTTGCTCCGGGAACCTATAACCTAACCATTTCAGATGCTGTTGACCCTACTTGTTTTCGGGATACGAGTTTTGTACTGACAGAACCGCTTCCGTTCTCCGTAGCGTTATCGCTCGGTTCGGCAACTTGTCCGTTTACAAACGATACACTTGCTCCCGTAATCACTGGAGGTACACCGCCCTATGTATTCAACTGGCCGGACAGCATGGTGACCGACAGCCTTCTACCCATCGTTACCCAAGCCGGAACGAACACCTACGTTGTAAACGTAACGGATGATTGTGGTGTCCAAACCAGCGCCTTCGTCACCTATACTTTTGAAGACGTTCAGGCAGGCATTTCCGGCACCTACGGTGTTTGCAACGCTCCGTTCAACGTAGATGTCCCATTAACACTCACGGGCAGTTCCTCTTATACCGTTGTAATACGGGAAAACATGGTTGAACGCACCCTGAACCTAACCGGTAGTACATTCATCAACTATACTGAAGCTACAACGATTGAATTGATCAGCATTACCGGAGCAGACGGCTGCTTTGGCGCGATCACTGATTCTACTGCTATGGCCGTTGTGGTCGACGTAGACTTCGACGTAACAGCAGCAACCTCCAATGTTAGCTGTGAGGGCGGTTCGGATGGTTCGATTAATCTAGACGTAAATGGGGATCCTGCAGCCTATACCTACAACTGGCTCCCCGCTACTATTTCTGGTCCTAATCCAACGGGATTACCAGCGGGCATTTACCGTGTTCGAATAACCGACACAACGCCAATTGCCTGTTTCTTTGATACTTTATTCACCATTTCTGAACCAGCAGCTTTAACGTTAAGTGTTAGCAACTCCCCAGTAAGCTGCCAGGGAGAAACAGTAACCTTATCTCCCACTTTAAGTGGCGGAACAGGGCCATACAATTATGATTGGGACAATGGTCTGGGCAATGACAGCCTTTACATGATCACTACGACGGGAGGGATGACAGCTTACCCACTTGCAGTTACTGATGCCTGTGGCCAGACGCTACGCGATACTGTTTTCCTTAACTTCAGCGATACGCGAGCGGAAGTCAGTGGAAGCTATTCGGTTTGTAACGCCCCGTTTAATGTTGACGTGCCGATTACTCTAACCGGGATAGGACCGTTCACTTTCGTGGTTCGGGAAAACGGGGTAGATCGGAGCCTTACCGCTACCGCAGATACCCTTCTTAATTATACCATCGCAACCACTGTCCAACTCATCTCCGTCACCGGTGGAGATAATTGCCCGGGGACGGCGGGTGGCATAGCAACAGTAACGGACGGGACTTTTAACTTAGCTGTAGATCAAACCAACGTGTTGTGTAATGGAGCCATGACCGGATCCATCAATTTAGTCGTAAACGGAGACAATTCAATTTATGACTTTACCTGGACCCAGCCTGGGCTTACCGGACCTAATGTATCCAACCTGGCAGCTGGAACCTACAACCTGAGAATTACAGATCAAACGCCATCAGCTTGTACTTTTGATACTACGTTCAATATCATCCAACCAGCTGCTGGCATTTCAATGGTGACCGATAGCGTGCGCGATGAAACCTGTCGGGCATTGGGTTTTGCGAGTGCAAACTACTCCGGAGGAACCGGACAACTAACCTACCGTTGGAGTAATGGGACTACGGGCAACGTGCTCGGCGAAGTTCCCTCCGGCCTATATACCCTCTCGGTAACGGATGAAAACAATTGTGAAGTAACCCAGGCATTCAACCTCCAGGATCGAAGTACAACCGTACAGGCTGCTATTTCTGCAAGTGCTCCAGAGCTTAGTTGTACGCAGCTTTCGCTAGACCTCTCAGCTGCCCAGGCCACCCAGGTGGTAGAATACCTCTGGTCTAATAGTAACGGAGATCAACTGGGCAGCACGCGTGGGATCACCGTCACCTCACCTGGTCGTTACTTCGTTCTGATCACTAACCCTAATAATGGTTGTAGTGCAATTGATTCAATCAACGTAAGCCAGAGTGATGATGTTCTTAATCTTGAATTGCCAGTTACGTATGCTCTGGATTGTAAAAACAACACGGTTGACCTGACGGTTAGTCATCCTGACTTTACTGGCACTGTCTCCTACGAATGGACCTTCAATGGAGGTGTAGTTGGTACAAATGCTACACTGGCCAACGTTAGCGCAACGGGCACCTACGAAGTAGAGGCAACCAGGATGGACAATGGTTGTCAATCTATTGCACGAACAGAAGTAATCATTGACAGGACACCGCCTAACGTTAATGTACCCGAGCGAACTGTAACTTCAAATTGCCGGGACCCCGAAGTTACGATTGGTGTTACGGTTACCGGGCCAAACACCTTCTTGTGGAGTACAACTACTGGGAACCTAACCGGAGCAACTGATGAGGCTTTCGCAACTGCAGACCGAGCAGGGACCTACAGCGTAATCGTCACCGACACGACCAATGGATGTACCACTACGGAAGTAGTTACCGTAATCTTAGACGGAGAAACCCTGGATGCAAATGCAGGAACGGATCAGACGCTTGTTTGTACCGGCCTTGGCACCGTACTTAACGGAAGCTTTAGCCCTGATCTTGGACGAACAGAAATGATTTGGTTTGACCCATCTGGCAATGAAATTGGTGAAGGCACCCAGGTTTTCACCACGGTACCTGGGCCTCATGTTCTGGAAGTAATTCATCCCGTATCTGGTTGCAGCAGTTTTGACACTGTAATGGTCATTGACAACGGACCAACCGATGTAACCTATACCCTTCAGCAACCACCTTGTCCTGAAGTAGGAGGGCGTTTATTCGTCAATACCGTTACCGGGCTAAACGGGCCGTTCGATTACAGCAGCCCGACTGGAATGACAGAGCCCTTTGGCACTGGATTACGAGGGCTGCGGGTAGGAACGAATGTATTGGTCGTAACGGACCAGCTAGGTTGCGAACTGCGCGACACTTTCCAGATTTTCGACGGAGAAGGTTTCACTGGCAACGCTCCTGATGTAACCATTAACCTCGGAGACGAAGGCACCCTCGGTGTATCCACCAACCGGACCGACGGCCAGTTGGTCTCCTGGGAGTGGGGCAACCTCAACGACAGCCTTGCTTGCCTAACCTGCCCCGACCCTAGCACTTCTCCGCTAGAGTCTTTCATCGCTACCGTTACCATTATAGACACCAATGGCTGTGAATTACTGCTTCGTCAAAACGTAATCGTTGATGAAGGAGACCTGATCTATATGCCCACGGCCTTCAGCCCTGCCAACCGGGACGGGGTGAACGATGTCTATACGGTCTTTGGAAATCCAGATTTTGTGAATGGCATCAACTACCTCCACATTTTCGATCGCTGGGGCAACCGGGTCTTTGGCAACGAAAACTTTTCTGTCAACGATCCTGATGCCGGTTGGGATGGTACCGCAAATGATGGTCGCCTCTCCCCTAGCGCTGTTTATGCCTACGTCGTCTCTTATCAACGGTTTGATAATGTTACCGAAGTTCGTACGGGTGGGTTCACCCTGGTGCGGTAATATCACGAGATATCCGGATGGGTTAACGGCGGGTTACCCGTCCAATTCTATTTGGCGGGTAACTTCCGCTTGTCCATTTAATGGTGCACACTTTAGTAGACCGGAGTGAGATTATTATATCAGATTGAGCTACCATCTCTTTTACGCTGTATAAAGGCGGTTCTTGCAAGTCTACAATCGGTTATCCACACCCTGCACCTGCGCCCCCGCCTCGTAAACATCCGAAACATTACCTTTGCCCTAAAGCCAAAAGTAAACATGCGAACCAGCTTCAAATTCCTGATTTTCTCCGCCATCCTCCTACTAAGTTTCGCCTGCGGCAAGAGTGGTGATGTCAAGGAAGTTATTTCCAAAACAACTGAAGGTGGTGACACCAGCGTGCAATCCGTCCAACTTGAATACCTCGACCTGGAACTGCCAGAACGCCACTACCTCGTCTTCCGGCAAGAACTTGCCTTGCAAGACGTAAATGGATTTTTCGGAATGGAAACCGAGGCACTTTCCGTGGCCGCCACCAAAGCGGGTGTTGTTGCTACCGGACCAATGACAGCATTCACCTACGCCTGGGACACCCAGCGCGGGTGGAGTGATGTTGCCGTAGCCTTACCCGTTGCCCCTGGCACCAAACTCCCTCCCTACGTAACGATAGCGTTACCCGCCACTAAAGCCATTGCGCTAGACATGAACGGATCCTACAGTGCCCTTTCCGCTATGCATGTCGCCCTGGATCAAGAACTGAAGCGTAGGAACCTGAAGCCGGCCCTCCCAAGCATCGAAGAATACCCCGTAGGGCCCCAACAAGCAGCTGACGAAAACGACTTCGTCACCCGTATCATCTACCCTTACGAATCTACTGAGAAATGACCAGAGCCGAACTATTCGAACAGATAAAACAGAAGCAAAGCTTTCTCTGCGTCGGCCTCGATGCAGACCCCGCTAAAATGCCGGCTCATCTAAACGGGGACGTATTAGCCTTCAACAAAGCCATAATTGATGCTACCCGTGATCTCTGCGTCGCTTACAAACCCAACACCGCTTTTTACGAAGCACTGGGTCTGGACGGCATGCGTATCCTGAAAGAGACCATCGATTACATCGGTAACGATCATTTCACCATTGCAGACGCCAAGCGCGGAGATATAGGGAATACCAGCCGCTACTACGCCAGCTTCGCCTTCAATACCCTCGGAGCAGACTCCATCACGGTAGCCCCCTATATGGGCTCCGACTCCGTAGGTCCCTTCCTAGAATACGAAGGAAAGTGGACCATCCTGCTCGCCCTGACCAGCAATAAGGGTAGCCAGGATTTTCAGCATGCAAGCCAAGACGGCGAAGCGCCGCTTTACGCGAAAGTAATGACTCGCGCCGCTGAATGGGGATCAGCGGATCAGCTAATGTTTGTCTGCGGAGCCACCCAGGCGGAAAAATTCTCAGAGCTGCGCGCGCTCACCCCAGATCATTTTTTCCTCGTTCCCGGCATCGGAGCCCAGGGCGGAGACCTAGAAGGTGTCTGCAAACATGGTATGAACGACCACTGCGGCTTGTTGGTAAACAGTAGCCGTGGCATCCTCTACGCCGGTGGAGATGAGGATTTTGCGCAAAAAGCCCGGGCCTCTGCGTTTAGTCTACAAACAAAAATGGCGGATGCTCTGAAAAAATATCTTCCATAAAACTTTTGCAATCAGCTGCAACCTTTTACCTTTGCGGCGCTTTATTACAAAGCAGAAAAACAACTGAGTCATACCAATTCAAATGGTGATTGTAGCTCAGTTGGTTAGAGCGCCGGATTGTGATTCCGGAGGTCGCCGGTTCGAGACCGGTCTTTCACCCTAACTGACTCAGTTGAACAACCCCGGTAAGCAGTGCTTGCCGGGGTTTCTTTTTACGGGTAAGTGACTGTTGGTACACGGTTCGCAACTTTCCGGTTCGCCGACGACATATACCGATAGCGCATCGGCGCAAATGGTGTTTGTAGCTCAACTGGTGGAGCAGCGCGTTGTGATCGCGAAGGTCGTGGGTTCAAGCCCCACCATTCACCCAAAATAAATCCTCATTGGCTAAGCGTCAATGGGGATTTCGTTTTTAAACACAGTACTACTTCTTTCCGCCAAAATCAACTTCCGGTTGCACCTCCGCCTCGGCGAAGGTCAATTTCTTGATGCAGATATCCTGGAAATTCGTTTTGCGCCCCGTTGCTGCGGTTACGCCCCAAAAGACCGTAGAGTTTCCTCCGAATAATTCGGCGACTATATTGGCCTTAAGCTTCGCGCGCTCTACCCCATCAAGCATGACGGTGAGTTGTTTTTCCACCGGGTCCCAGTTGATCCAGAGCAAGTGCTTATTGCCGTCTTCAAGGTTGCCCACCGGCGTGGGGCCGGTGATGCTGGACGCATGATGGGTCCGGCCGTTGATGTTGATCGCAACGTGGTCTTCAGCAGGGTCCGCGAGATGATAGTTCTGGTAAGTATCAAACTCAATGCCCAAAGACGGAACGAGGCCAGCAAACCCCATCCCTTCTCCACGATACCCCGTGCGCATGGTGGGGTGGAAGATGAAGCCAATTCCGTCAGCCCCCATTTCGTCGTTTTCACCAAGTACCAGGCAAACAGTGATTTCGAAAGGCTCGTTGAGGTTAATTGCTTTCTCGTACCAGGCTGATCCGCTGGCGAAGGGCACGTCGGGCGTAAGGCGGATGCACTCCTCGTTGAGGATGCGGGCCGTACCACCCAGTTTAAATTCTTCTACGCTGCTTTGGGCGAGGGCGCAGGTGCAGAGTAAAGGTAGAAGGAGCAGGGTTTGAAGGCAACGGCGGTACATTTGCAGAAGAGTTGGGTTATTCTTCTAACGCTTCCGCTTTCAATCAGTTGTGTAGAGTCTCTATCCAGGCCGAGTTAGAGGGCTGAGTTCAATTTACAGCCTCAAGCGGCCGTCTTTTGTTGCTGCGCAACGGTAGGAATTCGCCCTGGATCATATTCTTACTGCTTCGGCTTCAACCCCAACCGTAAAGAAACAATGTGGCTAAAGGTAGATCGCCCGTCATCATCCCCTAAATCGGTGTAAGCATAGTCTACGTTGAGTTTACCGACTTTAAGGCCAAGCCCCAGACTTGGCCGGGAATTCAGTCGTTCAATCTGGTCGAAATCCTGGATTCGCTGAAGCTGAGAAACGCCCGCACGAACGAAGATGAAATCCGAATAAGCCGCTTCCAAACCAAAAGCGGGATCAATGGAAATCGGATCGGCGGAAATGAGTGTATTACGCTGGCCATCGGTAGTAGCGATGAGGTCAAGCTCCGCGGTAAGGTCGATCTTTTCCGTCAGGTTAAAGCGACGGTTAGCGGCCAGAATGATGGTCGGGTTGGTGGTCTCGACCCGATTAATCGGCACATTATTGTTGGTAAGTTGAAGCGTGGTAGCTTCTTCTTCGGTGAAACTGATCGACCAAGCATTGAAGGTGGTCGTGATGTCGCGGGCCAGGAGAGCGAAGGTCCAGTCTTTGCGTTCCAGCTGCGCGCCTAGGTCCAGGCCGAAGCCCCAGCTGTTGGCGAACTCTCCGATGGTACGGCGAACGACCTTGACGTTACCTCCTAGGCGTAAAGCTCCGTTGGGTTTGGGGTACGCCTTGGCGTAGGTGCCGAGGAAAGCATAGTCTGCGGCCGAAAACTCCGTTACGTTGTCGAAGTTAATTGTGCCATCTGCTTCGTAAAGGGTCAGTGTATTAGGGATGTTATCGATGCCAAAGCGGATGATGCTGAAACCAAGACGCTGGTTCTTTCCAGAAAGGGGAAGGGTAAAGCCGAGGTAATCGAAATTACCGACACCGCCGAACCATTCGGCGTGCATGGCACCAATCTCCAGCCCATCGTCGGGGGAAAGACCGGCCAGTCCGGCGGGGTTCCAGGCGGTAGCGTAAATATCTTGCTGTCCTGCCACAACGGCCGTCCCCATGCCATGCGCACGGGCGCCGACGCCAATGGTCAGAAATTCATTGCTGTACTTTTGAGCGTTCATTGCATCCTGCGTCCCCGCCCAAAAAGCTATTATGAGTAAGATGGTTAGTATTTTATTCAAGACTATTTTGTTTGGGGTGAAGGAAGTAAGAGCTGATAAGGTATAAAAGGATGAAACGCGAAGGTAAGAACGGAGACCTTTCCCCTTTTCTTCCCTTCCTCCCTTACTATTTGATACCTTGAAGCCGCAAAACGTTAAGAGCGGACACAAATCTGACCAAATGAGCGAGGCGATAGTTGAACTACGCGGTGCAAATATCCGACAAGGAAACCGCAACATCCTGGAAAATGTAGACTTACGTATCGCGCCCGGCGAATTTGTCTACTTGGTTGGCAAAACCGGCTCGGGAAAATCAAGCCTGCTGAAGACCCTTTACGCTGCCCTACCCCTCGCCTCCGGCGCGGCTACCGTAGCCGGGTTCGACCTCAGAAAAACCGGCCGCCGTAAAATTCCGAAGCTTCGCCGTCAACTAGGCATCGTCTTTCAGGATTTTAACCTGCTGACGGACCGCAGCGTAGAAGATAATCTTCGCTTTGCGCTCGCTGCAACTGGCTGGAAAAAGGGTACAAAAACCGAAGCCCGGATTGATGAAGTGCTTACCGAGGTTGGCTTGGCTGATCGCCGACGCAGTATGCCCCATACACTCAGCGGCGGAGAACAACAACGCGTTGCCTTCGCCCGCGCCCTGCTCAACGCTCCTACCCTGCTCATCGCCGACGAAGTGACCGGCAACCTGGACCCCGACACCAGCAAAGACATTCTGGAACTCATGCGCAAACTCGGCCGGGAGCACGGTACCGCGGTGCTTTTTGCAACCCACGATTACCGGCTATTAGATACATTTCAGGCTCGGGTGGTACGGTGTGAAGCAGGGAGAGTATTTAACGCCGAAGGATAGAACGTTAAAGGAAGATTGCCATAACTTCGCAGCAACCCTCCAGTCGGTCGCCTAATCAATACCCGGCGAATGGGGCAAAAACTAAATCTTCATTAAGCAAAACGAATGTCCCAAAAACGAATACTATTCACCGGCGGTTCAGGAAAAGCAGGAAAACACGTCATCCCCTACCTGCTCAACCAGGGGCACCGCGTTCTGAATATAGATCTGGTCCCCTTAGACCACCCCGGAGTAGACAATCTGATAGCCGATATTACCGACTCCGGACAGATGTTTAACGCCATGAGTTCCTACGCTGGCCTGGACGAGTTAGAGGGAGGCGTAGGCGTACCAACGTTCGATGCTGTGGTACATTTCGCTGCCGTACCCCGGATCCTGATCAATCCGGACAATGAAACCTTTCGGGTCAACACCATGGGCACTTACAACGTGATTGAAGCAGCGGTGAAGCTTGGTATTCGCAAGATCATCATTGCGTCTTCAGAAACTACCTACGGCGTCTGTTTTTCAGACGGTAAAACCGATCCAAAAGTACTCCCTCTGGAAGAAGATTACGACGTTGACCCCATGGACAGCTACGGCCTCTCCAAGGTCGTAAACGAAAAAACAGCCCGGAGTTTCCAACGGAGGTCAGGCTTTGACATCTACGCCCTCCGCATCGGAAACGTAATTGAACCACACGAGTACGCAGAACTCTTCCCGCACTATTTCAAACATCCCGAAGTCCGCCGCCGAAACGCCTTCTGTTACATTGACGCCCGGGACCTGGGGCAGATCGTAGATCTTTGCCTGCAAAAAGACAAGCTCGGCTTTCAGATCTTCAACGCCGGAAATGACCACAACGGGGCCGTTATCCCCAGTAAGGAACTGGCGGAAACCTTCTTCCCCGGCGTACCACTCAGCCGTGAACTAGAAGAGCATGAAGCCTTGTACTCCAACCGTAAAATTCGTGAAGTGCTGGGGTTCAAAGAGGCACACAACTGGCGGAAGTACGTGGCGGAGAACTGAGTACAAGCCACTATCGTTCCCTTTATATCTACGCTTATATCTACGCTATCTGAAAACTAAGTCGCGCTGTAAGCTCAACCCGTTTTTTCATTACGAGAATCATCGCGAACCGTTTTTAACCAGACTGTTTTGCCGAAGGCAGTCCAAGTTTAATAAAAATTATATATTTGAATTAACTATTAACACCCTTTCAAAAAAGCTGCCAACGAAAATGAAACACCTCCTCATCCTATTAGCCATACTTATACCTTTCGCTTCCAACCTTTCCGCTCAATGCGAAGACCTGACGGACAACTGCCCAGAAGATCTTTCGTACAACCTGAAGGTGGGAGAAAATGATACTATGTTCGTTGTCACCCCTCCGGACACTAACCAGTGCGGCACATCCAACCTTTTTTACACCATCAACGGCCCCGTCGGTGCAGCTGGCAACGGCGCTCCGGAAGCATTTGTCTTTGAAACGGGCATCTCCGAACTCACCTATCAATACTCCGAAAGCCGCTTTGGGAACTTCTCACAGAATGCATTCTTTTTACCAGATGGCACCGGCGTAGAGTACAGTGTACCTTTCCTCGTCTTCGGTATGGGAGAAGGGCAAACCGTTGGTGGAGCCGGAGGGCTAGCCCGTATTTGTTTCGTCATGGAGCATAGCTACCTCGGAGATCTTGACCTTTGGGTTACCTGCCCGGACGGTTCCTCGGCAAACCTCCATGAATACAGCACTTCAGATGACGTGCAACGGCAGCTGCTAGGCCAGGGCGATCAGAACACTGCCACGCCCGACCCCGGAGGCATATACTGCTGGTCCGTAGGCGCATCGCGCACCATGACGGAATACGTTGAAGAATTCGACGTAGGCTCTAATCAGGTTATGCCAACAACGATTGACTACAAACCAGATCAAGACCTCAGCCGATTCGATACTTGTCTCATAACCGGTACCTGGACATTGAACATTCGCGATAACCTGGCAAACGATAACGGCTCCGTATCTAGCGTTTTTATTGATTTTGGCACCAATCTTGCACCTCCTTGTGTACAAGAAGTGAAGATCAACCAGGGCACCACTCCGGTTCTTAGCCGCAACATTAACCAACTCCCGCTGAGGGTCTTCCCCAACCCCGTTGCGGATAACTTTACCTTGGCAGCCACAACAATTTCAGCAGAAACCGGGCAATTGGCAGTGTTTGCGCCTACGGGAGAACTACTAATTAGAAAGACGGTCCCGCTTTCCCCGGGAGAGAACACTTTTCAGCTTTCGTCCGCTGAGTGGCCCATTGGCATCTACTCCGTTCGGATTACCGGAGGAAGCAGCGAAGGATGGGTGAAGGTCGTGAAGACTATTTAACCCCAATTAACCCCCGCCCCAAAAACCATTACGTACTTTTGTGGTCAATCGAATCACCCACCACCGTACCGTAAGTGTCTGCCCCCCGTCCCAATCAACTCTACGTCATCATCAGTCTGGCCCTCGTCCTGTTCTTGCTGGGCCTAGTTGGCTTGTGGACGTTTCAGGCGAGCTACCTAACGAAACAGCTTCAGGAAAGCCTTGACATCATCGTCGAGCTGGAAGAAGATCACACGGAGGCGCAGCGCGCTGAGCTGATCACTGACATTGCGAACGCCAACTACCACAAGCCGGGCAGCCAACCAGAATTCGTTAGCAAACAATCTGCGCTGGAAGCAATGGGAGACGACCTACAGCGCGACCTTAACGACCTTGGTCTCAATAATCCTTTACTCGACGTGGTGACCTTCAACGTTCCCGTTAGCTACCTACAGGCAGATAGCCTTGCTGCCATTGCCGCACAAATACAAGCTAAACCCGGAGTAGCCACTGTCTTCTACCAGGAGAATTTTGTAGACCGGATTGCAGAAAACGCCCGCCGAATGGGCTACATCCTCTTCGGCCTGGCCGGGCTTTTCGCCCTGGTCGCGGGCCTCTTGATCCACAACACCGTACGGCTTTCGCTCTACGCCAACCGTTTCACCATCAAAACCCAGGAGTTGGTGGGCGCAAGTTGGGGCTTCATCAGCAAGCCCTACCTCTGGCGTGCCATCGGACAGGGCATACTAGCGGGTCTACTCGCCATTGGCGGTGTAGTAGGCTTGCAGTTCTGGTTACAAACCGTTCTGCCCGAACTAAACTTATTTGCGGAGCCTTTGCCGTTGGTATACCTCTACGGAGGAATCCTGCTGCTAGGCTTGTTGATCAACTTCGTCAGTCATTATGTCGTTGTTCGTCGCTACCTTCGCCTCCGCTTAGACGATTTATACTAGGTGCAGGTTACAGGTTACAGGTTACAGGTCCAGTACGGCTTGTAGTCAGCAACCTGCAACCTGCAACCTGCAACCTGAAAACAATGAGTAAGCAACGCAAGAAAAAATCTGATCGCCGCAACGCCCAGCGCGAAGCCGCTGCCCGCCGTGAAAAGGCCCCAAAGGCCGCCGCTACCCCAAAACCAGCGACGCCCCGCGCCAGTACCCGTGCGGCATCGGTAAAGCCTGCAAACAACCGAGAACTTACCTTCGGGCGCGACACCTACATTTGGATGGGCATCGGTTTTGCCCTTGTTGTACTTAGCCTGCTCCTCATGAGTGGTGGCCGTGGTGATGACCCCGCAGTTTTTGACGAAAACGTCATCTATTCTTTCCGCAAAGTCACCTTGGCGCCCATCGTGATGCTCGCCGGATTGGGCACCGTCGCTTACGCCATTCTGAAGAAATAAGATACAGGTTACAAGTTGCAGGTTGCAGGTTGCAGGTTGTAACCTACCCAACCTGCAACTTGCAACTTGCAACCTGGAACCTGCAACCTGCCTCCTCCAACATGATAGAACTCTTAAAGGCCCTCATCCTCGGCATCGTCCAGGGATTAACCGAATTTTTACCCGTTTCCAGCAGCGGCCATTTAGAACTGGCAAAGTGGATTATGCAAGACGACAGCCTCGCAGCTGAGTCAATGCTAATGACGGTAACCCTGCACGCAGCCACGGCCCTTGCCACCCTGGTCGTTTTCCGCAAAGACGTGCTGGAGATCATTCAGGACCTTTTCAAATTCCAGTGGAACGATGGCACGAAGTTCGCCGCCCTTGTTGTTGCCAGCATGATACCCGCAGCCATTGTCGGTGTCCTCTTTGATGATATGCTGGAGGCGCTGTTTGATAAACAAGTCGTACTCGTTGCGTGTATGCTCATCCTTACTGGCTTGCTGCTCTTCCTGGCGGACCGGGCCAAGAACACCAACAAAGACGTAAGTTTCAAGGATGCAATCATCATCGGCTTGGCACAAGCGGTGGCCATCCTTCCTGGCATCAGTCGCTCCGGAGCAACCATCTCCACCAGCGTTTTACTGGGCATAGACCGGGAAAAATCAGCTAAATTCAGCTTTCTCATGGTGGTACCGCTCATTCTCGGTAAGATGGCCAAAGATTTGCTCGACGGCGATTTCGGGGCCAGCACGGTCTCCATTCCAGAACTAGGCATCGGCTTTCTGGCGGCCTTCTTCACCGGCATTGCAGCTTGTGTCTGGATGATCAAACTGGTCAAGAAAGCGGAGCTGAAATGGTTTGCCTATTACTGTTTTGCGGTAGCGGCGGTGGTGCTGATCGTTAAGCTTTTAGGGTAGATCTGGCGCGAACGCAGGATGCAATGGACGCTTTTTGAAAACCAGGACCTAAAGTTACCGAAGTGTTAAAGGCATTTCAATGGAGGTAAGGTAATTATGGGAAGCGCAATTGGGTGACAAATCAAACCCATTTAGCTATGCGCTTTTTCTTTTTCTCCCTCCTCCTCCTTCTTCCCTTTCTTGCCTCGGCCGATCCCTGTGCTGAGTTGCGGAACGTAACGGTTCACAACATAAGTGTTTCCTATTCTTCTACCAACGGTACCGAAATCAAAGGAAACTTCCGGGGGCTTTCCCCCGCCACCTTCAGAGTACAATACCGAAACCTGACCGACAGAGGCCGCTGGAAAACAGCCACCAACCCGTCTATCCAAAGTAATGCAGGCTGGTACATCCGGAATTTACAGCCCGCTAAAGAATACAAAGTCCGCATCTTCGCACCGTACTACGACGAATGGTGTCAAGTAGGCATGCACCACATCTGGACCTACGTCAATACTGCCGATTTCAATCTCAACGGCCAAAATGCCGGCACCCTGAGCATCTGCGGCAACGACCCCATTACCATGAATGCTGCGGCCTCGAAGTACGAAGACTCCTACGGCATCGCCATTCGGGAGATCGATCAAAGCGGCCGCGGTATCGGTAATGAGCTACTACGTGAGTTTCGTGGGAGTGCACCTAATGGCATTGACATCCGACAATTCACCCGCCGAAACCAATTTTCACTCATCGGCGGTAAGCGCTACTACGTCAAGCTGTTCACCAAACCAAACTGGCAGGAGAAAATCATATTTCTTGAGATGAAGCAAGCCAGTATTAGCCTGCAGCCCAGAGTCAATAAGGTTCCGAATACGACCGACCAGTACTACAGCTGTGTACCCAATGGTACCCCCAGACTGATGGTCGACACGCGTGCCTCATCCTGTGATGTCCGCTACATGGTCAAGATAGTAGAGATGAACGGCAATCAGGAAGTTGCGAGTACAATGTTCAACAAATGGATCGAGCCCTTCACCCCTCTACCAGATCAACTAGACCTGGCAACTATTTACCGCAGTCAGCAAGGTCTGGGCTTCCAGACGGGTAAGAAGTATAAAGTTATCATTGCGGTAGGCTTTCCCTGGGCGGCACAACACTTCTACGTTCAGTTTTATCGCCTGCGCGACTGTCCCGCTTACCAACAACAGCGGCGAATCGGCTTATAAACCACCCCACGAAGTTCTCAGTTGTGCAATTTCCGGGCGCGGCCGCAGGTGCAGAGCAAGTTCGTTGAAAATTAGGGCCGGGAGGCAACTCAATGCCCTATAAATAGCGTTCTTTGCACCTGCGGCCGCGCCATAAATCAAGAATCGAGAATCACAAATCGAGAATCCCTATGCTCCCTCCCTCTACTACCCCACCCTTCACCTTCCGGGAAGGCTGCCTGCTGCTGATCGACAAGCCGAAGGGCTGGACGAGCTTCGATGTTGTCAATAAAGTCCGCTGGGCGATTCGTAAACACCTCGGCATAAAGAAGATCAAAGTAGGCCACGCGGGTACGCTGGACCCCATGGCCACCGGCATGCTCAACATCTGCACTGGTAGATGGACCAAGCGCCTGCAGGAGCTGCAGGGGATGGACAAGACCTACACCGGCACCATCACCCTGGGCGCAACAACCGCCAGCTACGACGCCGAAGAGCCCATCAACGCCACTTTCCCGACCCAGCACATCACCGAAGAGATGATCCGTAGCGCCGCGCTCGGTCTTACCGGTGATCTACAACAACTGCCGCCCATGTACTCGGCCATCAAAGTCGATGGGCAGCCCCTGTATAAGAAAGCACGCAAGGGAATCCAGATCGAGGTGAAGCCCCGCCCCGTCACCGTTCACGAATTCAAGATCACCCGCATCGAAATGCCGGAGGTGGACTTTGAAATCACCTGCTCCAAAGGAACCTACATCCGCTCCCTCGCTTACGACATCGGCAAAAACCTCGACTCCGGTGGCTACCTCACCGCGCTGCGGCGGACAACCGTTGGGCCGTTTCAAGAGGCAAATATGTGGGCGTTGGAAGATCTGCTGGCTGAAATACCGGCGGTGGCTGAATAGTCGAGACGTTTGAAAGAATGGGGAATTCAAAAATGTCCAGTAGCTTGGGTTTCTTAATAATGTCTTCCAAAGTCGATCTCACAAAAACTTCAACGCAGGATGAAAAACAAGATACTATTCCTATTTCTGGTTTTTCTGGCTTCAGAAATGGGCATAAACTCACAGGCGTTGCCCCCAACTCTTGAACCAACGGAGACGGAGATTAAATACCTTTCAGGAACAGGAAAGGATGATATGGTTGAATGGGACTTTTATTGTTCGTATGGTTTGAACAGTAAAAAGTGGACAAAAATTGGCGTCCCTTCTTGCTGGGAATTGCAAGGCTTTGGCAACTATAACTATGGTCATGACGAAAAAGCTGATAAAAAAGTGCATGACGAATTTGGACGCTATAAGTTCAATTTTGATGTCCCTCTAGCTTGGAAAGCAAAAGACATAAAGATCGTTTTTGAGGGAGTAATGACGGATGCCGAAGTAAGCATAAATGGAAAACCAGCGGGAGACATCCATCAAGGAGCTTTCTACGAATTCAAGTACGCCATATCCAATCTTTTAGTTTACGGGCAGGAAAACCTGCTGGAGGTAAAGGTGAATAAAGTATCAGCAAACGAATCCATAAATTACGCCGAGCGTAATGCCGACTTTTGGATCTTCGGAGGGATATTTCGGCCAGTATACCTTGAAATATCTCCCATCGACCATATAAATCGATTAGCGATTGATGCCCGTGCAGACGGCAGTATAAAAGCGGACATTTTCACTGATTCAAAAAATGTGGCGTCCGTAAAGGCATACTTATCAGATATTAATGGGAACAAAGTAAGAGAGCTGGTACTGGATCGCTATTCGAAACTCAATGAAAAATGGAGAATATCAACCACTGCAACTGACATCAAAACATGGAATCCAGAAGAACCTAATCTTTATAGATTACACCTGGAGATTCTTAATAAGAAAGGAGAAGTATTACACCGAAAGAGTGAAAGAATCGGCTTTAGAACGGTAGAAATTCTGGAAGGCGACGGTGTTTATGTCAATGGAAGCAAAATCAAGTTCAAGGGGGTAAACAGGCATTCATTTTATCCCTCTTCAGGCCGTACAACTTCTAAGTCTTTAAGTATTGAGCATATTCAAATGATGAAGGACATGAACATGAATGCAGTGCGCATGTCTCATTATCCGCCTGATGTTCATTTTCTAGACGCATGCGATTCTATCGGCCTTTTCGTACTAGATGAAGTTTGCACCTGGCATTCTCCTCATTTAGATACTCAAGTCGGAGAGAAGATCGTCAAAGAAACTGTAATTCGTGACGTTAACCACCCTTCTATTCTCTTCTGGGATAACGGAAACGAAACGGGATGGAATACCGAATTAGATGACGACTATGCTATTTGGGATATTCAGCAAAGAGAGGTCCTTCACCCCTGGAATATCTTCAATAAGACCAATACAATGCACTACCCTAGCTATCATGTTTTCGCCTACGATGGTTATGCTAAAGACAAAGTTTATTTCCCTACAGAATTTCTGCACGGACTCTATGACGGCGGCCATGGTGCAGGTCTGGAAGATTATTGGAAGCAAATGTGGAATATGCCCCTATCTGCTGGAGGTTTTCTATGGGATTTTGCCGATGAAGCCGTAGTACGGACGGACAAGAACAACCGCTTAGATACCGATGGCAACCACGCTGCGGACGGGATAGTAGGACCATACGGAGAGAAGGAAGCAAGCTACTTTACAATTAAAGAAGTGTGGTCTCCGATCTACATCGAAGACCGATTCATCAAACCAGACTTCAACGGTATTTTCAGAATAGAAAACAGGTACCATTACACCAACCTGGACCAGTGTAAAATGGTCGCTAAGTGGGTTAGTTTTAATGGCCCCAAAGGAACGAATGAGATTCAAATACTTTCCAAAACGGAAGTTAAACTACCGAGTCTTTCACCTTCCGAAAAGGGAACGTTCAGCGTAGAAAAGCCTTTAACCTGGCAAAAAGTAGATGCCTTACACCTAACCGCAATGGCCCCTGACGGCAAGGAAATCTTCACTTGGAGTTACCCCGTCAAAACACCCAAAGATTTAAATGCCCGTCACATCGAGCGGGAAGGAATCAACGCCATTAACACTAAAGTCGAGAATGGTCAGATTCATGTTAAGGCTGCCGGAATCAGTTATGCCTTTTCAGAAAAATCGGGCTTGCTTGAACAAGTTAAAAACGCAAATACGATTATACCGCTTGGCAATGGCCCCATAATTTTCGACCATAAAGATAAGATTGAGTCAATGGACGTAATCCGCAAAGAAGACAGGGTCGAGATTATCACAGTATTTGAAATGACAGACAAGTCTCCTAACTGGGCATCTCATAAAGAATACAGCTCAGATAAGATAAAATGGACAATTTTCCCGAATGGAGTACTAAACTTAGTTGTTGAAATAAAGGGAAAGAAAATCGTAAAAGGCTTTAAAGGAATTACCTTTTCTTTCCCCGAAACTGAAGTAAGTGGTATGAAGTGGTTGGGAGATGGCCCTTACAGAGTATGGAGAAACCGAATGAAAGGAACCCAATTCAGGGTGTGGGAGAACAATTACAACAACACAGTAACCGGAGAGTCTGGCTTTGTATACCCTGAATTTAAAGGCTTTTTCTCCAGCCTGTACTGGGCTAAAATAAAGGGAAAGAATCAAAACGGCTTCACAGTATATTGTAATTCTGCAAATACTTTTCTACGTCTGTTAACTCCTCAACAGCCCAAGGAAGACCCTAACCATAGAGTGTCCGTAGATTTCCCGGAAGGAGACATTTCATTTGTAAAAAACATACCTTCCATTGGCACCAAATTCCAATTGGGAGAGAAGATGGGCCCACAAGGGAATTCAGAAAACTACTTCGGCAATGATGACAATCCGATTGTAATAGAATTGACTTTCGAGTTTTGACTACGATAGAAATCATGAATTAACCGCTGATTCGCATACCTCAGACTTCTCAAGCCTCCTCCCAGTCCATACTACGCTTCACCGCCTTCTGCCAGCCGCTGTACAGCTTAGTCCGCCGCTCAGTTTCCATCTCTGACTCAAAGCGTTTATCCAGCTTCCAGGTTTTCTTAAGGTCCCCCTTGTTCCAGAAACCGACAGCGAGGCCCGCCAACATGGCTGCTCCCAGCGCAGTAGTTTCTACCACTTCGGGACGTTCCACGTTGGTGCCGAGAATGTCCGACTGAAACTGCATCAGGAAGTTGTTGTTGCTCGCTCCTCCATCAACCCGCAAAGTACTCAGGTCCTTGCCGGAGTCTTTCTGCATCGCGTCCAGGACATCGCGGACTTGGTAGGCCAATGACTGCAGCGTTGCTCTTACGATATGGGCCTTATTAGAACCACGGGTAAGGCCAAAGATGGCCCCACGGGCGTACTGGTCCCAGTAAGGCGCGCCGAGGCCAGCAAAAGCCGGGACTACATACACACCACCAGTATCCTTCACCTTGCGGGCGTAGAACTCGGAGTCTGGTGCCTCATCAATAATTTTCAGTCCATCACGGAGCCATTGAATGGCTGCTCCAGCAATGAAAACCGAGCCTTCCAGTGCGTACTCCATCACCCCGTCTACTTCCCAGGCAACCGTCGTAAGCAGGCCATTATCCGAAGCCACTGCTTCTGTACCCGTATTCATCAGCATAAAACAGCCTGTACCGTAAGTATTCTTAGCCTGTCCTGGTTCAAAGCAAGCCTGGCCGAAGAGCGCACAGTGCTGGTCTCCCGCCATACCAGAAATCGGAATCTGAGCGGAGAATAAGCCCGTAGCCGTCTTCCCGTACACCTCGCTGGAGCCTTTTACTTCGGGCAGCATGGAGGCCGGCACATCGAGTTCCTCCATCAGTTTTTCGTCCCAGCGGCGGTTCTTGATGTCGAATAGCATCGTGCGTCCAGCGTTGGTAACGTCGGTCACGTGCACTTCGCCGCCGGTGAGTTTGTACACCAGCCAGCTGTCCATCGTACCAAAGGCCAGTTCGCCCGCTTCGGCGCGCTTACGGGCACCTTCTACGTTGTCCAGAATCCAGTTGATTTTTGTGCCGGAGAAATAGGCATCAATAACCAGTCCGGTGGTATCTTTTACGTGTTTCTCCAGTCCCCGGGCCTTTAGTTTATCACAGAAGCCAGCCGTGCGGCGGTCTTGCCAGACGATGGCGTTATGGATTGGGTTGCCCGTTTTACGGTCCCAGACCAAGGTAGTTTCCCGTTGGTTCGTGATACCGATGGCCGCTACGTCTTGCGCAGTGATTTTGGCCTTAACGAGAACTTCCTGACTTACCGCAAACTGCGTACTCCAAATCTCATCAGCATCATGCTCTACCCAGGCGCTCTGAGGGAAAATCTGAGTAAATTCTTTTTGGGCTGTGGCAACAATGTCACCGTCGTGATTGAAAACGATGGCGCGGCAGGAGGTAGTGCCCTGGTCAAGGGCTAGGATGTACTTAGGCATGGATCGAATATTTGAAAGGTTGCAAGTTACAGGTTGCAGGTTGCAGGTTGCAGGTTGCAGGTTGCAAGTTGCAAGTTTAACTAAATCTCTCCGGATTCCTGTCCTCCTCTGAAATGAGACAGAGCAATATTAATGTTACAAAGCTGTTTAATGCCAAAAAGTAACCAAATTCACATTAGAATTGCGCGCTTAGGGCCAACGTTAAACTTTACCCTAGTGTAAGGAGTTATCCCGCCTGACTCCCCAGCCATATTTCCATGCAAATCACCCGTATTCCGTTCCCTGAAGTTCCTCAGTTTTCTGCCCGCGATGTGGCCTACGCTACTGGTGTCGACAACCTTCAGCCCTTCTTCAAATATCCCGTTTCCCTTGAAGCATTCGCGGATGTGATGACAGACAAAGCCAAGGACAATACGGATCGTAAGCTACTGGTGGACGAACTATTGGCGCAGTACGAAGGCATGAAGGAAGCTGATACGGCGCGCACGCAGGTGCAGAGTTTGTTGAAGGAGAACGCCTTCACCGTCATCACCGCTCACCAGCCGAGCCTGTTTACCGGACCGTTGTACTTCATTTATAAAATCTGCTCAACGATCAACCTGAGCCGCCAGTTAAACGAGCGGTATCCGGAAAAGCACATCGTGCCCCTCTTCATCATGGGCGGCGAAGACCACGACTTTGACGAGATCAACCACGCACGGATCAAAGGCGAAATGATCCGCTGGGAACAGGAAGTCGGTGGCTCCGTCGCCATGCTCTCAACAGCTTCCCTTGCACCTGCGTTGAGCGCCCTTAAAGAACTGCTCGGTGGCGAGTTCACCCCCTTCGGCATCTACGACCGCATCCACCGGGCGTACACCAAGAACAAGACATACGGCGAAGCTACCGTCGCCTTCGTCCATGACCTTTTCAAAGACACTGAATTGGTAGTCGCCAACCCTAGCCGCAGAGCCTTTAAGGAAGCTTTTCGCCCCATCATGGAACGCGAAATCTTTGAACAAATCAGCCAGCCGCTGATCGAAAAAGCGCAGGATGCGCTTACCGCTGCAGGCTACTCCGGCCAGGCACACGCCCGGGAGATCAACCTGTTCTATCTCAGCCCCGGCCGTCGTGACCGCATCGTTTTCCAGAACGGGGTTTACGGCGCACTTGACACTGAACGGGTCTTTACCGAAGCCGAATTTCGCGAAGAACTCAAAAGCCACCCAGAGCGCTTCAGCCCCAACGTAGTCATGCGGCCGCTCTTCCAGGAACTCATCTTCCCCAACCTGGCTTACATCGGCGGCGGCGGAGAACTCGCCTACTGGCTCGAACGAAAGGAACAGTTTGCTGCATTTGGCCTCAATTTCCCCATGCTCATCCGCCGCAACTCGGTGATCTGGGTCGACCCCAAGAGCAGTAAAAAACTGAACAACCTCGGCCTCGACTTTCGCCAGCTATTCCGCCACGACGACCTCATCATCCGCGACTTCGTCGCACAACACACGGAAAACGAACTCGCCCTTACCGACGAGCTCGCCCAGCTAAACGAGCTTTTCCGCACGATGTCCGTCAAAGCAAAAGCCATCGACCCTACCCTGGAAGCTGCAGCCCTGGCCGAAGGCACTCGTCAGCGCAAAATTATTGAGCAGTTTGAAAGCCGGCTTCGCCGCATCGAGAAAAAGAAGTTCGACCGGGAAATGAGCATGATTCGTGAACTACGTGCTACCCTCTTCCCTGGCAACAGCCTCCAGGAGCGCAAGGATAATTTCCTGAACGTTTACCTTGAAACCGGAGAGGAAATGTTCCCTGCACTGATTGAGGCACTTGATCCTTTAGCGCCGGGAATGGTGGTAATTGGTGCGGCCCTGGAGCGCGCTGCCTCCGGCAGCGAGACCGGAGCGATTCGCCTCCGGCGATGAGCTTCTCGCTGCCGGAGGCAGCACGCTCCAGGCTTAAATTCCGTATCTTGCCCCTACCTCTCTTAAAGACTAGCTTCCCTAATGAAAACCTACCTCCAACTCCTACAACACATCCTCGACAACGGCACAGTGAAAGGAGATCGAACCGGTACTGGTACCCACTCCGTTTTCGGCTACCAGATGCGCTTCAACCTTACCGAAGGCTTCCCACTTCTGACGACCAAAAAGATACACTGGAAGAGTGTTGTCCACGAACTTCTATGGTTCGTCCGGGGCGATACAAATATTCGTTACCTCGTACAAAACGGAGTCCGCATCTGGAACGAATGGCCCTACCAGCACTACATCGAGGCCAACAACTTACAGGAGAAGTTGCCCAAACATTCGGCCGAATGGAAGGAGACGATGAAGAAATTCATTGCCAAAATTAAAGAAGATGAAGACTTTGCTAAGAGATGGGGGAACCTGGGCCCGGTCTACGGTAAGCAGTGGCGCGATTTCAACGGTATTGACCAGCTAGCCGAAGTAATTGAAGCGCTCAAAACCAATCCGGATTCTCGCCGCCACATCGTTACCGCGTGGAACCCGACGGATATTCCTGAGATGGCTAAAGCGGGTCTGCCGCCGTGCCATACCATGTTTCAATTCTACGTAGCCGATGGTAAGTTGAGCTGTCAGCTTTACCAGCGCTCTGCCGACACCTTCCTTGGTGTTCCTTTCAACATCGCCTCCTACGCGCTGCTCACTCACCTCGTTGCGCGCGAGTGCGGGCTGGAGGCCGGCGACTTCGTCCACACCCTCGGTGATGCCCACCTCTATACAAACCACCTGGAACAAACCAAGGAACAACTCTCTCGCAAGCCAACAAAGCTCCCTACCATTAACATTTCGGACGATGCGCCCGGCATCTTCGAAATTGGCTTTGATGACATTGAGCTGGTGGGCTACAAGCCACAACCAGCGATCAAGGCCCCGATTTCGGTTTAGTTTTCAGGCGAGTACGCAGGTGCCATGTAAGAGCATCTTTGGAATCAATGTTTGGAAAAGAAACTATAAGCCTCCCCCTTGCCAAAAAGGCTAATGGGTTAAATCGTCGCCGTACCTTCGCATTGAAAACCTCCCCTGCACCCGCGTACGCGCCCAATAAAAGCCATGATCCGATTACCAAAACTGAAGCATACTGACGGAAACTCCTTCTTCCTTATTGCCGGCCCTTGCGCCATCGAAGGTGAAGACATCGCCATGGAAATCGCGGAGCGTGTTGGAGAGATCACTGACAAACTCGGCATTCCTTATATTTTTAAAGGAAGTTACCGTAAAGCCAACCGCAGCCGGATTGACAGCTTTACGGGTATTGGCGACGAGAAGGCACTAGATATTCTTGCAAAAGTAGGAGACCGTTTTGACCTGCCTACCACCACTGATATTCACACCGTTCCCGAAGCAGCAATGGCCGCCGCTCGTGTTGACGTGCTCCAGATTCCAGCTTTCCTTTGCCGGCAAACCGACCTGGTTGTTGCGGCAGCTAAGACAGGGAAAGTAGTAAACATTAAAAAAGGTCAGTTCCTGAGCCCTTCCGCCATGAGTCATGCCCGCCAGAAGGTAATCGATAGCGGCAATGACCAAGTCTGGTTGACAGAACGCGGGACTACCTTTGGGTATACTGATTTGGTAGTCGATTACCGAGGCATCCCGACGATGCGAGCCCTCGGTAGCCCGGTGGTGATGGACTGTACCCACAGCCTACAGCAACCCAACCAGAGTAGCGGTGTCACCGGTGGCAAACCCGAACTCATAGGGACCATCGCCAAGGCTGCTATCGCAGTCGGTGCTGATGGCATTTTCATGGAAACCCACCCGAACCCATCCGTGGCCAAATCTGATGCAGCCAATATGCTGCCACTGGATCGATTAGAAGGTATACTTACCCAGCTTCTAAGAATAAGAGAAGTTGTTGTTTAAACTACAGACAAAGCAATAGCCAAGTAATTCCCTAAGGAACGACCTGGCTATTAGTACCGAGCAGTTTAACTGCTCCCTATTTTGACTGATTTACTGTGGAATACGCAGTACTTGCCCGGGGTAAATTTTGTCTGGGTGGCTGAGCATTGGCTTATTAGCCTCAAAGATTTGCTCATAGCGCATTGGGTCACCGTACTGCGCTTTGGAAATTTTGGAGAGGCTGTCGCCCGATTGCACCGTGTAGAAAACGGCTTCGGGTGTTGGGTTCAGGATGTGGAGCTGGTTATCAACGGATCCGATACCGTCAATGTTACCGAGTGCGAGTGCGACGCGTTCGGCGTCGCCCGTTGTTGGGGTGCTACCGTTTACAATCACTTGCTCACAGAGCTCCAGGCGAAGGTCACTTACGTTTAGGCCGAGGCGCTGGATTTCCGCTTCGAGTTTTTGTACTTTGGTTAGGGCAACTTCCTTAGTTACTTCTACTTCTTTTTTACCGAAAAGCTTTGCGCCTTTCTCCTTTAGGAATGAAATCAATCCCATATCTTGGATAGGTTTATTGTTTGACGAGGAACTATTTCCAAGTCCATATAATTACCGTTGAAACAGATAAAAAGTTCGATCAGCAAGACCAAATGTTAAGGGATTACTTAATTAAATCGCTTGGTGCCTACCTTAGCCAAAAATAAACAGACCATGTCAAGAAAGATCATCAATACCCCAAACGCTCCTGCCCCGGTGGGCGCTTATAATCAGGCAATCCTTCATAACGGTGTACTGTACGTTAGCGGGCAGATCGCTCTACATCCGGAAACAGGTGAACTGCTAACTAATGACATTGAATCCGAGACTAGGCGGGTACTTGATAACCTTGGCGCGATTTTAGACGCAGCAGGTACAAACTTTGCGAACGTGCTCAAGTGCAGTGTCTTTGTAAGTGATATGGAAAATTTCTCTCGAATCAATACTGTCTACGCCTCTTACTTTGACGAAAAGACTGCCCCAGCAAGAGCTTTGGTGGAAGTGGCAAATTTGCCAAAATACGTAAATGTAGAGATCAGCTGTATCGCTGCGGTGTAACAATTTAGTGTATCAGACTAAAGGTCTTTACACTCGTATTGTAGCCAGAAAATACACCAAGAGATTGGCGACGATTCCCGGTAACATTCACCTGGGGAGCGCCGACACCAATTGGGAGGGCTTGCCCTTCACGTTGGAATTGTAGCTGAAAATCAAAATAATTTTCAGAAACAGTTCTTAGTTCAACTTTAAGGTTTCCTAACAGCTCATTAGTTGGGTTGAAACGACTTTGCAGCTTCACAGAAATCCCTCTGGCCATTGGTCGGTCACGGACAAGGATACTGGCTTCACCATGCGTAGTGTTCTCATCAAAAGAAGTACCAGGAGGCTGAACGGTTTTGGCTTTTTCATCCAACTTGGTAGTATCCCCAGTGGAGTTAACGTAATAAGGTGTTACGATTTGGCTGATGCGCAGATCATAAAAATTTTCTTCAAACTCAGGATCGTCGTAATTGAGATTTAGCGTGAAGTCATATATAGTAAGATCACCTACAGTAAAGTGACGAAGATTGCTTACCGAATGAACTGAGATGGGTACCGGTTCGGGGATGGCATCATCATCTTCAAACGGTAGGTAGCCATTTTTACTGGCATACAATGTGTACGTCCGACCGACTAATGGCTTGAAGGTATTGGAATGATACCGTCCTTTATTACCATCTACTCCTGGCCGGTATTGTAGTGTCTCTAACACCTCATTTCCTTCCAGGATACTTACTTCAGCATCGGTGATGTCCATAACTTCTAAAACCCCATTACTAGGTTGAGTAGAAGTAAGGCGCACTTTTACAAGTTCACCCGGAAAAAGATTAGCTGAAACAACAAGCCGTGGGTCTTCTACGGTTATCCCTTCAATCATAACCGGCTCCTCACAAGCACTAAACAGGCCAACCAAAAGAATGATTGCCATAAGAAGGTGGCTGGTTTTATATGTTTGACGGAGATCCATGATCCATCAAAAATAAGGTCTACAGGCTAATTGTCCAAACAACAATGTCATCTTCTTCCAGAAAAGCTTGCCTTATAGGATAAAGTAGGTAAAATACCGCCAAAAAAGACCTGGACAAACTGCCGGTTCTTCACCAAAGTATCATTCCGGTTCAGATAAGTCGATCTAATGTCGTAGAAAATAGGATTATGCCTGCTGTATAAGTTGTAAATACCGATATTAAGGGTGTGTTGCCACCGGTTGTCTTTACGGCGGGTAAGAAGCAGGCGGGCATTAACATCTAGCCGATGGTTAGCGGGAAAACGAAAGCCATTCTTTTCATCGATCAAAGCAATTACCTGTTCCTGGGTATCCGGATCATCAATGGTTGGATTCGCTAAAATAATAGACTCACGACTAAAACTGTAAGCTCCCCCAGTTTCATAGCGCCAGGTAGCGGTTAGATCGGTTCTCCGGCTGAGTGAGAGGGTAAGCAGGAGTTTAATACTATGACGTCGATCATAGTCAAAAGCATAAGGGCGGCCCAGGTTTATCTCATCATCAAACTGACGGCGACTTTCTGCTAGCGTATAATTCAACCACCCCGTCAGCTTATTTCCTGAACGGTGCAGTGTGAACTCCAATCCGTTAGCAAATCCTTTCCCTGTGCTTAAATTATTGAGCCAATCAGAACCTGATCCGCTACCAGAATACTGAACCAAATGACGGAGATCCCGGTAGTAGCCCGCAACGGTAAGCAACCAGCCGGGCCCCAGATCCTGGTCAAGTTGAAAAGCCAGTTGCTCCGAAGTGGATGGCGGGAGGTTATTGGTTGCCGGCACCCAGAAATCCGTAGGCAACCGAATAACCGTGCTGCTAACTAAGTGAATGGGCTGGGCTAACCGGTCATAAGTTGCTCTCCAACGGGTCCGTGGGCTAAAACGACCAGCAAGCAATAAACGTGGTGAAAGATTAAAAAACGAAGCTCCGCTTCGCCAGTACTGCCCTCTGAGCCCAACCCGATAGTGCAGCCCGCCAAAGCGTCCTTTCAGAGAGGCATAAGCGGCAAGTTGTGTAGATCGAAGAATTTCACTTTCCTCCAGGCTACTCAGCTCCGGGTGAGCACTCAGCGCAACCCGTCCGGAGCGGAGTTGTGGGAGAAACCTATTGGCATCTAGTGAGGCCCCAAACCTTAACCTGGAGCTTCCTCCTATCTCCAACTGGCCATCAAAGGCAGCCCCCAACTGCTTTATATCTGTCCCAAAACGACCGCTGGAAATGTCACGCGTCAGGTCTTCACGTATAACTTCATAGAGGCTATCTGAGCGTTCAAAATTAGCACGAACGAGCATATCGGAATAGGACAAACGGAAGTTTCCAAAAAATCGGTCACTAAATTCATGATTGTAGCGTAAGGCGCCAACAGTGTTACTCCAATTAAAATCCTCTTGTCTTTTTTGTTCGGCTTGGTAATCAAAGATGGTACCGCTCTGGGTCAAAACCCTTACCGAATCCTGTTGCTCACTACTGTTCGAATACCCGTCTGCACCATGGTAAACACTAAGGTATAATCTTCCCTTCTTCCCCACCTGTTGGTTGAGTTTAAAATTCAAGTCATGTACAGCATAGTCAATTGCTCCAGCCCTGTTTTTCTTGCGCTTTTCTATACGGCTAAAAGCACGCAATGCTTCACCTCCCCAGAAGTAGCGTCCAGACAGTAAGTAGGAGCTCTTCCCTTTACTAATCGGCCCTTCGGCGGTAAGGTTAGCCGCAAGCAAACTGGTTCCAGTGGTAACCTGATGATGGTAAAGATTCCCGTCGCGTGTGTGCACATCAAGTATACCCCCTATCCTACCACCAAAGCGAGAAGGCATTCCGTCCTTATAAACATCAGCCCGCCGAATCGCTTCACTATTGAATATGCTAAATAGGCCAGCTGCATGGTTTAGATTATAAACAGGTACTCCATCAAGCATGATCAGGTTATGGCCTGAATTACTTCCGCGAAAAATCAATCCTCCTACCCCATTTGCTCCCGATGTAATCCCTGGCAATAAGCGGGCTACATTAACAATATCTTTTTCTCCTCCAGGGCCATTAATAAGATCGACAGCATCCCGACTAATACTGATTTCACTTTCCGTCAGGTACAGTTCTTCCTGATCTCCCAAACTCGCAATCACTTCTACCTGAGGAAGATCCGCTGCTCTTTCAAGGGTAATATTTAGGGTAGTATCTGACCTCAGTACCACTTCAGAAGTATAAGCCTCATATCCAGTGTAAGATACCCGTAGTTGCTTCCGGCCTCCCTTAATGACCAGCGCATAAAAGCCGTATTCATTGGCGAGCACCCCTTTTTCAAGATCTGTATTGTACACGGCTGCACCAATCAGGCGTTCGCCGCTTGTTGCGTCGGTTATCAGGCCGTGAATGGTTACTTCCCGGCCAAACAGGTCAGGATCTGGGAGGATTAGGAACCCGGCCGGGCCGGGTCTGTAAATCAATTCCGTATCACGTAGAAGAAACTGGAGCCACCCGGAAAGCTGTCGGCGTCCCCCTGGCACTTTTATGGCTATTTGAGGCAATTGATCTGGCCGATAACTGATTGGAGCTCCGGCCTCAGTGAGTTTGATAAGCGCTTTCTCAAGCGGCATTACCTTTCGGGGCAAAGGATATCTTTTTACCGGAGACGTCTGAGCCTCAAGGATGGCCGTTCCGAGGCAGAGCACCAAAAGAAATATGATTGAACGGGCCATATACCTGTGGTTACTTTTAGAACTCGACTACGGTTCTTTTAGAACGATGGACGCGGTAAAATAGTGGCCTGCTACTGCAAAATTGGTTACTCGCAATCTGGCAGTGAAACGTTGAACACCTTGGTGTCCTCATCCACAACTTGCAATTCTCCCTGACCATATAATGCTACCGTTTCCAGAACAGAAACGGGGTCATCATTGGAAAAAACACCGCTGAAGGGGAAATCACAGCCATCCGTTGCGGAAACGCTAAAGCCGTAATTGTTGGATATTATTTCAAGCACTTCGGCCAAAGAGACGGACTGGAAACGTAGTATTCCCGTACGCCAAGCATGGCGATTTAGGTCTTTTGCCGTCTTAACTACCGAGGTCTTTCCAGGCAAAGCCAAGCCACACTGATTAGCTTTCACCGGCACGACTTCACCTTTGCGGTGAAGCTCAATTGAGCCTTCAGAAACTTCAACTTCTAATTCTTCGCCTTCCACCCGTAGGTTAAAAGCGGTTCCCGTCACCCTGAGCTCCGTCTCGGACGTATTAACAAGAAATGGGCGATCTGCATTCTTAGCTACCTCAAAATAAGCCTGCCCTTCGAGATCGATCAAACGATCTGTCTCGTTATAATCTGCGCCATAAGAAAGCTCAGCCCCTTGCTGAAGCAAAACCTCCGTCCCATCGGGAAGAGAGATGGCCATTGGCTCGTTGGTAGTATTTTCAAAATAAGTAGAACCGTCTCCTGCAAAAATCAGGAACCCGGCACTAACGAGAAGAAGTACAGCGGCAGCAACGGAGAGAAGTCCTCTTCTTGAGATACTACGAACTTTAGCTTCTTGCACCTTGGTTTCTGATCCGATCCGCCCGTGCAGGCGCCCCAGCGCTGCCTCAACATCGGGCGAAAAGCCTTCCTTATAGGAAGATATATGCTGATCATTATTTTGCACGTCGAATGGATTCATTAGTCAAGAACTGCTTAGGGAGACTTATTTCTATTTTACTGACACCAAATTTACGGTATCCCCCCTATATAGTGGTTATTTTTTGAATGGGTTTGGTCTGTTAGCGGACCCTCAAATACATATTATAAGAAAAATTCAAGGATCGTTAACAATAACAGGCTGAGCCACTGGCGTAAATACCGATAAGCCCGCGTCATTTGGTTCTCTACTGTCTTAGGAGAAATATCAAGGGCGCTCGCAATTTCTTTATGCGTCATATCTTCAATCTTACTCATCACAAAAACTAAGCGACAGCGTTCCGGGAGCGCATCAATAGCGCCATGAATTTGATCACGTAGCTCGTCCTGTTCCAGCGCAGCATCTGCTTGGTCTGGGGTAGCGATGGTTAGTGGCACTTCCCCTTCGTCTACCGGGATTCGCTTTCGGTCACGCAGATAATTCAGTGATCGATTACGGGTGGCCCGCCGTAAATATGGTCCAACGGATGTAAGATCATCGCGCTGGGTCTCTCGTTTTTCCCAAATAGACACAAACAACTCCTGTACGATGTCCTCAGCCTCTTGCTCGTTGTTCACGAATCTTAAAGCGACTCGGCAAAGATTAGTGTAATGCCTACGGAACAATTCATCCAACGCGGTTGCGTCCCCCTCACGCAGGCGCATGAAGAGCATTTGGTCCGTTTCTGAATTAATTGTACTCATTGCGGCGGGAAAGGTAGTGTTTTCAGCAACAAACTGTAACGATCAATTCACTTGAGCCATAAAACCTATGCATAGGTCAAAAGAAAGTTTGCTACCTTCACCCACCACTTTTATTAACCCCCCACATTCATGTTGAGAAAATATACACTACTGATTCTTGGACTTCTCGCTCCGGTATTTGCCTTCGCCCAAGGCGAAGCGACCGGCATCGATGGTTTTCTACAAAGGTTCTTCGAACCCGTTACTGATGCTGTAAATGCTGTAGTTTTTGTCCCCGTTACCATTGCCGGGATCGAGATTCCCTTTGTTTTACCTTGGTTAATTGTCGGCGCCCTGATATTTACTTTCTACATGGGCTTCATTAATATCCGAGGTTTCAAACATGCACTGGATGTTGTTCGTGGAAAATACGATGATCCTGATGATGCTGGTGAAGTATCCCACTTCCAAGCACTCACTGCCGCCCTTTCGGGTACCGTTGGTGTAGGTAACATCGCGGGCGTAGCACTCGCCGTTAGCCTCGGTGGCCCCGGAGCGACTTTCTGGATGATTATTGCCGGACTGCTGGGAATGAGTTCGAAATTTGTCGAAGTTTCCCTAGGCCTGATGTACCGAAACGTTAACAGCGACGGTAGTGTATCCGGAGGCCCAATGTACTATTTAAGTAAAGGTATGGGAGAAAAAGGAGGCTTTATTGGTACGTTAGGCAAAGTCCTTGCCGGCCTTTTTGCCATATTCTGTATCGGAGGTTCCTTTGGTGGCGGAAATATGGTTCAAATTAACGCCGCCACTAGCCAGTTAGTAGCCGTTACCGGAGGTACCGAATCTTTCCTCTACGGCCGTGGATGGATTTTCGGCTTACTCATGGCGGCCATTATCGGCCTGATCATCATTGGAGGAATCAAGAGTATCGCCAAAGTAACGGAGAAGATTGTTCCTTTCATGGTAGGCATTTACATCTTAGGTGCTCTCATTGTACTCGGCTACCACTTCACAGATATCCCTAGTGCTTTTGGGCAAATCTTTAGCGGAGCATTCAGCCCGGAAGCACTCTATGGTGGTGTTGTTGGAGTTTTGATTCAGGGCTTCAAACGAGCAGCCTTCAGTAATGAAGCAGGTATCGGATCAGCCTCCATCGCACACTCTGCGGCAAAAACAGACGAACCAATTAGTGAAGGGATCGTAGCCCTTCTGGAACCATTCATCGACACCGTTGTGATTTGTACCATGACCGCCTTGGTAATCGTCATTACTGGTTACGGCGCTTCAGTAGGCGGTGGCGCAGAATGGGCCAATGCAGGTCTCATTTCCGGAAGTGAAGCCCCTATTGCTCAGATCGATGTTACCAGTAAAGCCTTCGAATCAGTAATTAGCTGGTTCCCCTTAGTACTCGGTATCGCAGTGATTCTTTTCGCCCTCTCCACTATGATCAGTTGGTCTTATTACGGCCTAAAGTGTTGGACTTACCTTTTCGGTGAAAGCAAGGCCAACGAGAACATTTATAAAGTAATCTTCTGCGTCTTCGTCGTTATTGGATCCGGAATATCCGCACAGGCCGTTTTCGACTTCGGCGACGCCATGATCTTTGCGATGTGTTTCCCGAACGTTTTAGGACTTTACTTCTTAATGCCTAATGTTCGCCGGGCACTTAAGGATTACATGGCCCGCGTCAAAAGCGGAGAAATCAAACGGGTAGACTAAGTTTAAGGTCAACCTATATGGCAAAAGAAATCGCCCTGGTCCAAAACTGGATCAGGGCGATTCTTTTGTTTACAACCGTTGGAATCAAGCGTTGATTATAATTGTCTAGATAACCTTCAACACCAACTTCCCCTTTTTCTCTCCGGAAAAAAGCCGCTGAAACGTCTCATAAAAGTTATCGATTCCTTCGTAGATATCTTCCCGGCTTTTCAGCTTGCCCTCCATCATCCACATGCCCATTTGCATGGCGGCTTCGCGGTATTTAGGGGCATAATCCATAACGACCATTCCCTGCATTGTTGCTCGGTTTACAAGAAGCGAGAGGTAATTCTTAGGCCCCTGTACGTTTTCCTTATTGTTGTACTGACTGATGGCTCCGCAAATGACAATCCGGGCGTGCATTTTCAACCGAGCGAGGCATGCATCCAGGATATCACCACCCACGTTGTCAAAGTAAACATTAAGGCCTTTGGGGCAGTGTTCTTTCAGCCCTGCGGCAACGTCATCATTCTTATAGTCGATACACTCATCAAAACCCAGGTCTTCCACAACGTACTTGCACTTCTCCGGTCCGCCAGCAATACCGATTACACGACATCCTTTAATTTTAGCGATCTGGCCAACAATGCTCCCTACCGCACCAGCTGCACCGGATACGACAACGATGTCCCCTTCTTTGATCTTGCCGACTTCAAGTATCCCGAAGTAAGCCGTCATTCCGGGCATGCCCAGTGTACCAATGTAGGTTGGCATCGGTGCGAGTTTAGTGTCCACGGGGTAGTAGTTGGTTCCGTCGGTCAGGGAATATTCTTGTACCCCACCCCATCCGGTGAGTACGTCCCCTACCTTGTATTTAGGATGGTTATTGGATTGCACCACCTTACCGATGGTTCCGGCGCGCATCACCTCGCCAATTTGAACGGGCGGAATGTAGCTACGGCTGTCGTTCATCCAGCCCCGCATTGCGGGGTCAAGGCTGATGTATTCATTCCGAATCAGCACTTCTCCGTCTTTCAGTTCGGGTACTTCGGTTTCGGTTAGGGTCCAGGTATCCGGTTCGGGCATACCTACAGGGCGCTTGGCTAATATTTGTTGCTTATTGATCATTTGTCAGGTTTGGGATCAAGGTACGATTTTCAGATTGATCCGGTATTAAAACCACTTCCTTGCATCCTGCGTTCGCGCCGCCTTTTCTTTTTGCGCGGCCGCAGGTGCAAAGTGATGTTATCAAGCAAATATTTCTCCCTCAAACTCTTTCCCTCAATGAACCCGTTTAAACTTTTCTAATCTGATCGAGAACTGTTCATTTTTTGCGAAGACGAGCGGATAAAATTGATGCATAGCCATAGCTACGGATCGATTTTAGCCGGGAAGTATTCGCGAAAAATGGACGTTCGTAGGTCGATTGGAAAAGTTTAAACGGGTTCAATAGCTAAACAAAGCCCTTACCCCTTTGAAAGCACGGTCAAAAATGGCAGCAGCCTGCCCTTTTTACGCCAAAGTCAAGGCATCCTCATTTGTCAATTTATCTACGGATCGGTATAATTCACCGAGCAAACGGTATGTTTTCGTTTTTCACGGAAGCTCAACTATATATTTTAACAATTCTAATCTTTACCTTTACGGTGTATTCGCAATCTTTGAAAACCTGGTAAAATCTTTGATTTTCCAGTGTACTGATTTGAGCCTCGGTGAAGACCTCTATTCTAGCGTAACATCGGGTTTACTTTTGTGACTACGTATCTAAGATACCGTCGTAAGTATTGAAACCGGTTTTAATCCCAACTGAACAACACAATGAAACAACGTTTTACTTTCATCCTTGCCGTGCTGCTCAGCACGTTTTCGGGCCTTTCCGCCCAGTCTGCAGCAGTACTCACCATCCCCAACGTAGTCGCTCCGGGCGGAACAACTGAAGTATGTGTGCCTGTAATCGCCGATACCTTCATCAACATTGTTACCGTGCAGTTTTCGTTGGAATGGGATACTACCCAAATCCAATTCAACGAATTGCGCCTGGGAGATAACCCCTACGGTTTTGAAGGAATGTTCAGTTCAATGCCAACCAACAACAACCTTGGCATCTCTTTCATCCCTACCAGTTCCACCGGTCAAACCCTCGCTTCTGGCACTGTACTCTTTGAAGCTTGCTTCAACACCACCCAAATGGAAGGGTTTTCAGAAGTAACCTTTGATGGCTTCCTCCGTTCCGAATTCGCACAGGATGATGGCACCTTCATGCCCCGTCCTAATACCGTTAACTCGGGCAGCATTACGTATGGAGACGACTCAGCGGTAAGTATGCTCCCCGGAGACACCAACAATGATGGACAGGTAGACCACCTCGACATCATTAATATTGGCTACATCTTTGGCACAAGCGGTCCCGCACGTACGCCGGTGAATACATCTTTCTCGCCACAAGTAGCCTCTGTTTGGAGTGGCACCTTTGCCAGTGGGGTAAACCACGCTGAAGCCGATGCCAGCGGCAACGGCACCATCGATACCGAAGACAGAGACGTGGTTGCGACCAACTACGACCTGGCGGAGAACAATGACTTCACAATTGCTTCAGACGTATCTAACGCCGCAGGCACTGTACTCACGCTGGAGACGGAAGCGGTCATTAACGCAGGCGAAGAAACCACCATTACTGTTAACCTTGGCGACGGGAATACCCCCGACGCTGTTGGCCACGCACTGGCTTTCGCCCTTGAGTTCGACCCTGTTTTGGTTGACTTGAATTCTATCAACGTAAATTTTGACGGATCCATACTCGGAGACGACCTCCTTATGATCAGCAAAGTCAGTTCAAATGCTAACGGCAGACTTGAAATTGCCGCTAGCCGCAAAGACCAATTGAACTCCACCACGCCCGGTGGGAAAGTATGTACCATCAGCTTCATACCTCTGAACCCTAATGGCGCGGACGCCTTCCCCCTAGAATTCCGATTAGTGCCCAACGCCTTTGTGCGGGCGGACCAGTCTGCAGGAGCGATCAACGGAGAAACGAGAACTGTTGAAGTTCAGGGAGCCAGCGCAATCCGTGAGCCCTACTGGGCCTCAGCGCTGAACATTTT
Source organism: uncultured Lewinella sp. (assembly GCA_964410795.1). Taxonomy (GTDB): domain Bacteria; phylum Bacteroidota; class Bacteroidia; order Chitinophagales; family Saprospiraceae; genus Neolewinella. The sequence continues at coordinate 46,336 of CAYPIM010000012.1, forward strand.
CCCCAACCCCTACACCAATGGCGCACTTTCCATCCGTGGTGAATTGCCGTCGTTCGACGTTGTAAAAATTCTGGACCAAAGTGGCCGTATTCTTCAAAGCCAAACCGGTAACATTCGCTTGCTGAACCTTGAGGAACTGCCCGCAGGCACTTACCTACTACAAATAGAAGCCGACGGAGAAATTGTGAATCGCCAAGTAGTGAAACAATAATATTTCTTCCACCTTTCCAGGTTCACCGAAGCCTCGTCAGCGCATGCAGCGCCGGCGAGGCTTCGTTTTTAAGCACAACTTTTACGACAAAACACTCGTTCTGAGCCCAATCAACGAGTAAACCATGTTTTACAAAGTTCTTTTTCTCGAAATTCTTGCCTGTATGGGCCTGGTCAGCCTGAGGGTTTACCATTCCATGCCTGAGACGTCACTGACTATCGGAGAAACCACCGTAGTCGTTAAGGCGCAAGATTTGGACAAGCCGGTAGCAGAGTTACCCATCAGAAGGGTAAAATCCGTATCATCCGACAATGCAGGAGAACTCACCTTTCCCGTTAAAGGTTATGGAACCGAGGCTGTCATTTCCGTTTTTGGCGACAAACGTGGTAAAACACGTCTTCATCAGGGTATCGACATCAAAGCTCCCAAAGGAACTCCCATCGTGGCAGTTACCGATGGCTATGTGGAACGCATCCGGGAAGGAGGCAGTGGTGGTAAGCAACTCTACCTGCGCGACGCAAAGGGACGACTCTTCTACTACGCTCACCTCAACTCCTGGTCTGTTGAAGAATTTGCCGCCGTTAAAGCAGGTAAGGTGCTCGGTACCGTAGGAGACACGGGGAACGCAAAAGGAACTACTCCTCACCTCCACTTCGAGGTCATGCTGGGTAAGGAAAAGAAAGCGGTGGACCCGCTGCAGTATTGGGTCAGTGAATAGCGATTATTTTGGGGATATATTAGTATATTTGAAATCCGAATTACCCTATTCAAATTTCATAACCCTATTCCATGAATCACCATTATTTCCGCGCCGTAGCCTTGCTACTGGTGTTCACCTTATTTTGTGTGCCTTCGCTCAGCGCGCAAGACTCCATTCACGTTACCGTTGAGCACGCTACTATACTCGAAACTGACACCTTTGTAGATGTACAAGTCTTTGCAGAAGGAGATCCAGAAGTATTCGGATTTCAACTTAGCCTTGTCTGGGCTGAAGATGAACTAGCTTTTCAAGAATTAACTTTTGGCCCACCTCTTTCCAATTTCAGAAATGCGTCTAATCTCGTTGAGCCAGGGCAACTAAGAGTTGTCTCTACCCTATTTGAATTGGGCAGCACTTCTTTTCAGTCAGATTCATTGATACTAACCCTGCGTTTTCGCATACTTCCTGGCTTTAGTGGAAATACACCAGTATTTACAGACATGGCGATCGAAACAGAATTCGTGGGAGGTAGTAGTTTTTCTTTACCATTCAGCATTCAACAAGGTTTCGTCAGTTATGGTGAGCCCGGGATGCGGACCAACTTTTCAGCCCCCTATGCAGACGCCGCCGTAGCTCAGCAGTTTTGTGTCGATCTGGTCGCGGAGCAGGCTTACGCCATTGCCGGCTTCGACTTAGCGTTGAACTGGGACGCTACAACTTTCCCCCTGGCCGACGTAGTACTCGGAGATAACCCTTGGGGCTTGTTACCGGAAGAGATTCAGTTCAGCTCAGACCGCCTAGTTATTGAGCGTGCTCCTAATACAGGATTAGTTTTCCCTGCTATTCTGGACAGCACCCTTGTGGCGAGCTTATGCTTTACCACCGACGATCCGGACGCCGTTTCCAGTCTCAGTTTTGGCGGTGGCCGCGATGGGAATACAGTTTATGGCTACTCGCCTACCGGAGAAATCATTACACTTTCTGATTTTGAACTGAAGGAAGGGATCATCAATCAGCCAGAAGCCCTAAGTATTTTCGGCGCTGTCCCTGCTCTTCCCGCCCTGAAGCTCTACCCTAATCCGGTTCAAGACATCGTTTTGTTAGCAGGCCTCCATCCAGCTCGCCAATGGGAACTCACCCTCTGGGATGAACTCGGTCGCCAAATTAGGCAAGAGAAACAAATTGGTAACCGTCTTGACTTGACGGACCTTCCGGCAGGTTCCTACACCCTGGCTATTACCCAAGGCAACAACCGCTGGCTCAATCGCTTAATCGTAACCCACTAACCCACTATTTTCCCCAAGGGTAATTCGGCAAAGGCATTCGCCTTTAAACGAGTATTTTTCTCCAAAAAGAAACTGGCTAAGTGTAGAACACTTAGCCAGTTTCTTTTTGGAGAAAAATACTCGTTGCCTACTTTATTTTGAAGGCCTTTTTCACCTTAGAAACATAATCTAGTTTCTCCCAGGTAAAGGTCTCAACGTTCATCGTCTTCACTTTTCCGGAACCGTCCTTGAACGATAACTTTTTCTTCTCCGGCGTGCGCCCCATATGTCCGTAAGCGGCAGTATCGGAATAGATTGGCTTACGCAGTTTAAGGCGGGTTTCGATGGCGTACGGGCGCATATCAAAGATCTGCTCCACCTTCTTAGCGATCTGCGCATCGGTCATTTCTACCTTGGCGGAGCCATTGGTGTTGACATAGATGTTCGTCGGTTTGGCAACGCCAATGGCGTAGGACACCTGAACGAGGATTTCGCCGGCAACGCCGGCGGCTACGAGGTTTTTAGCGATGTGGCGCGTAGCGTATGCCGCTGAGCGATCAACCTTACTCGGGTCTTTGCCGGAGAAAGCACCGCCACCGTGTGCACCTTTACCGCCGTAGGTGTCGACAATAATTTTACGACCAGTTAGGCCAGTATCTCCGTGAGGGCCACCGATCACGAATTTACCCGTTGGGTTTACGTGGTAAGTGATGTCTTTAGTAAACAGCTTTTGCAATTTCTTTTTCAGCCCACGCTTCACCTTAGGGACAACGATTTTAATGACGTCTTCTTTGATTTTGGCGAGCATCTTCTTGTCCGCATCAAAGTCATCGTGTTGGGTAGAAACAACGATGGAGTCGATCCGGATCGGCTGGTGATTATCGTCATACTCAATGGTTACCTGGCTCTTAGAGTCTGGGCGTAGGTACTTCATCTTTTTACCTGCCTTACGAATAGCCGCCAGTTCCTGAAGGATGCGGTGGCTGAGGTCGAGGGCCAATGGCATGTAGTTGTCCGTCTCATCAGTTGCGTAACCGAACATCATGCCCTGGTCTCCTGCGCCCTGGTCTTCTTTCTTGGTTCGTTCAACTCCCTGATTAATATCCGGGCTTTGCTCGTGAATAGCAGAAAGTACACCACAGCTTTGGGCTTCAAACATATACTCTGACTTGGTGTAGCCAATGCGCTCGATTACATCGCGGGCGAGGGTCTGTACGTCAAGATAAGTTTTGGACTTTACTTCCCCGGCAAGTACCACCTGGCCGGTAGTGACCATGGTTTCACAGGCAACCTTGGAGGAAGGATCAAAAGCCAAAAAATGATCTACGAGGTTATCACTGATCTGGTCAGCAACTTTGTCTGGGTGGCCTTCAGAGACAGACTCCGAAGTAAAGAGATAAGGCATAAAGTTTTCGTTTGGTGCGCGAAGATAAGCAAGATATATGGATCGTTTTGGCGCGGCCGCAGGATGCAAAGTCTGGTTTTCAAGAAGCTAAGGGCCAAGCTTTGGGGTTAAAGACCAAGTCCGTTAACCTTACACAGCACCTGCGTTCGCGCCCTAATAGAATGGAATTCGCTAGAAGACTTATTTCTAGCCTTGACGTAGTCACTCCTCAAGGCGGTACACTTTCTAAACGCTTACAATTAGAAACTACAGCTCTCCCCTGCTGCGACACCGTCCACCGAAACAATCCGATCCAAGCGCAGCCAAACGCCGGAAGCAAGCAGTACAAATTCTTCGGTACGATGCGTTTTCAAATCGCGTAACAATGTCGTTTCGGATATGGAGTCACCGTTTGCGTCGAGGTAAGTCAACCCCACCGCACGCCTTTGCACGATAGCAGCCTCAAAGTTGTCGTAGAAGTTGCAGTCTATGGGCTGGTAGTTGGTACGCGCGAAACGGATTCCCCACTCTATATAATCAGTATAGGCGGCAGAGGGTTTAGGAGCTACTCCGAGTATACGAAGTTGCGGGCGGCCGTACCGAAGTAATATTTTGTATTCAGGAGAATCAAGATTCGCGAAACGGAACTGTACCAGGGTGTCCACCAGAAAAGGGGCTACTTCCGGAGTAAGTGGTTTGAGGTCAACTTGCTCTAGCAAATCACTGATTGCTTCTGACGGAGGTCGGTCCCCAACGTAGTAGTAGTTAGGCTTAGCGGACATCATTTATAGCTTATAATCTTCCCGCACTGGCGAAAAGACATCAATAATCCGGCAGTCCGTAATGGCTGTACCCCGGTGTGGTACATTTCCAGGAATAACGGCTACGTCACCAGCCTCACATATCCGTTCTTGTCCACCGACCTCGAAAAGAAACCGACCGGAGAGCACCGTAGATGTTTGTTCATGCGGATGCTGGTGCAACGGAAGTTCGGTTCCTTTTTTAATTCGGAAGTCAGCAATTGTACAAAGCTCCGTATGTACGAGATGGCCTTCGATACCAGGGAATACTTCCTGCAGCGGAATGTCCTTTTCTTTATTGAAATAGTAATTCATTAGCCAGTAACGTGTCTTACCAAACCACCATCTACCGTGATGGTTTGCCCAGTGATGTACCGCGCTTGCGGGGATAACAAAAAGACAGCCATATCCGCAAAGTCTGCGGGGTCGCCAAGTTTCCTTGTTGCAGTCTCTGCCGTAAAACCTGCTGCTGTTTCTTCGAAACTCAAGCCCTGCATTTTCGCAGCCTTTTCCAATACCGTGGTGATACGCGGCGTTGCGTGGTAGCCAGGAGCTATGATGTTAGCAGTAATACCATTCTCCCCAATCTCCCGGCTCAATGTTTTTACAAACCCTGCTACCGCCGCACGCATAGCGTTGCTCAGTACTAGGTTATCAATTGGCTGCTTGATGGATACACTTTCAATAAATAGTAAACGGCCGTATTTAGCCTTACGCAGTATTGGTAATATTGCTTCCGTCAGCTGCACCTTCCAACGTAAGGTGCTGGCATAAGCCTGGTCCCAATCTTTCATTTCAAGTTCAGTTATCCGTCCGGTAGGTGGGCCTCCGGCGTTGAATACACAGCCCGTGATCTCTTCTTTTGCCAGGTGTTCGCCAAGCATTTTAACGGCCGTGCCATCGGTTAGGTCAGCAGCATAAGGAGCAAAGTGCTCTCCCATTTCTTCTGCCATAGCTTCCAGCTTTTGCTGGCCGCGGGCTACGCCAATCACTTTTGCTCCTTCTGCCAGTAGCCGGATAGCAACCGCCCGGCCAAGGCCGCTCGTTGCTCCACCTACGCAAAACGTTTGTTTATTCAATTGTAAATCCATGAGCCGAAAGGTACGGTACCCTAAACGTTTCACCCAATCGGATAAAGTACTGTGGGCATAACCAAATACACAGACGATGCATCAGCTGTGCATAATAAAGAATTCAGTCAGTGGGGTCTTCCCTTCTTCTTCCCGTACAGGTTCACCGGAATCAGTTAACGCTTAAGCCTGGCGCTTGCCTTTTTCCGACTGGGCCAGCAACACAACATGGAATCCCGCCGCGGCAATAAGGATTGTGGAGACATGGCTTTTATCAGAGATGAGGCTGCAACCAATGATAGCAAGTGCCCATATGACTGCACTCAAGACTTGCACGTTCTTAAAGAGTTGATTTAACATAACGAAGAACTACAAATTATCAGACTTAGCGCAATGCCGCCTTCAGTGCAGCCTCAGGCTGCACGACTTTACCGGTAAGCTTAGTATCGCCAGAATCAATCCCGGTCTTCCGGAGGATCTTGTAAGCATCCACCGCTGAAAGATCTGGATTTACCGAGCGCATTACGCCCAAAAGACCTGCGACAAAAGGAGTTGCCATACTTGTTCCGCTGAACACCTTATAGTTGTTATCTGGTGTCGTGCTGTAAATAGCAACTCCCGGAGCAGCAATACCCTGCTTTACATTATTTACCGTATTGCTAAACACGGCACGGTTGAGCTTATCGTCGATTGCCGCAACGGTGATCATCCCTGCTGAGTTGGCGGGTGCATAATCCTTCGCATCCCGGTTGCTATTACCTGCTGCAGAGACTACAATTGCTCCCTGGCTAACCGCATACTTAACTGCCTGGCTGTACGCTTTTTGCCGGCTTGAATTACTAGGCCCTCCGAGGGAAAGGGAGATTACGTCTGCACCTTCATCGGCTGCCTCAATGATTCCTGCGATGATGGTCTTCTGGGTCCCCATACCACCGGCGCTGAGTACCTTTATACTGGTTACTTCTACAAAGGGTTGAGTCCCAGTCCCAGCTAGTGAACCAATACCTATGCCATTATTGGTTACACCAGCGGCAATGCCTGCACAGTGAGTACCGTGTCCCATCGGGTCATTATCATATTTCTTTTCTATAGAAAAGTAATTGTCTTTCAAGTCTTCGTGGTTACCGTCCACTCCAGTATCAAGGATGGCAATTTTAGCCTTTTTAACGGGCGTTTGCTTCGCCAGGAGTTCGTAGTAGGCATTCATATTCATGACTTCCATAACCCATTGCTGCCCCGTTTCAGGATCGTTTATACTGAGCGATGGGTTCCTCTTCAGGACTTCTGCGTCGGAAGACACCAGTGGTTCTACCTCAATGATTTCGTTTGGCTCGAAATAGAGGACAAAAGACTGCATACTGAGCGATTTCTCCGCACTGATAATATCGTCTACATCAAGAACATAGTAATCATCCAACTCCGTTACGTCCGCCAACTTGGGCATAAAGGCAGGTTTAATGCCCCACCCGTACTGAAATGCCATAGACTTTAAGCGATCATCATTATGAGCGACCTGAACGAGCAGCTCTCCTGATGGATCAACTTTTTGATCGTTAATCGAGGACGAAATAACTTGCTCAGTTCTAGTAACGGTCTCGCCCGCTGGCTTTTCGAACTGCAAAAAATGAGCAAGTGTGAAGATGGCAAGCGTTAAGACTACGGCTAACCAGATCGGCATTCGCTTATTAACCGCCAAACTTTGGACAAACCCGACCATACCTAGCAAGAGGAAATCTCGTACGATGCGGGGAAGTGCCTCATTCATCGCTCCGCCTGCGGCGGAGACGGTGCTATAATCATTCCAGGCCATTGCCGCAACACCAGCGTAAGTTGCCAGCATCCAGATATTGGCATCCTTTAGGTTACGGCGCCAAAACCAAAGAGAGAGTAAAAGGGCTACAAGGAAAAGCATGGTGTATATTTTGCGTCTAAAATACGGTTAATCAGCGAATTCCGGATGGTCTTTCGACTATTATCCGGACCTGATCGACTAAGGATAACTGCCTTTATAACGGTATTTCTTTGGTTTTAGATGTATTCCGGTCCTTTTTTGGCACAAGCTGTGGCGATATGTTTCGGCGCGGACGCGGGTGCAGGGTAAGTTTTCCGGGTTTTGGATAGGCCTGTTTACTGAAGGAATCCTGCTCAGCGTCTGGTGTTGCCTTAAGGCATCTCGTTATGTGTGGGTATTTTCGGGGCCTTTTCAGCCTATAGGCGGCTTTCGGGGCCTTTTCAGCCTAAAGGCTGTGAACCTGCACGGCCTGAAGGCCGGGC
>CAYPIM010000013.1:0-45322 GCA_964410795.1 uncultured Lewinella sp.
AATTTCAGGCGTATTACGGTGCCCTTGATTAAGGAACGCGGAATAAAAGCGCCAGGCCGAAATGGCGTCCCCGCAGATGGTCTAATGCTGCGGGCCGATTGTGGAACCGGATGCTTGACTCATTTTGCAATTATAAGGCGCGGCCGCAGGTGCAATGAAAGTTGAAAAGAGCAATAAACAGGTCGCTAAAGCACCGCTAAATTCCTACGCACGGTCTTCTCGATCAGTTGCTTGATGGTCTCTGAGTAAATCGGAGTGTATAAGCTTCCATTCCGATTTTCTCGTTATAGACCACTCTCTAAATGTTTTTTGCCACCACCGCCAAATTTCTCCGCACGATCTTCTCAATCACCTCCCGCTTTAAATCCTTTCCAATAAACACGAAGTGGCTCTGGCGGCGTGTGTCGTTTTCTTCCCAGTTCGGCCCGTCTGTCAGCGTCACCGTAGAGCGGACGGACTGCAGAATGACCCGGCTGGGGTGGTGAGCGATGGAAATGACGCCCTTGATCCGGTAGATCTGGTGGTAGTATAATTTGACGAGCCGTAGCATTTCGTGTGAGAGCTTGTCCAGGTCAAAAGGTTCATCAAAGCTTAGGGTGAAAGTCTTGATATTCTGGTGGGCGTATTGGTGCTCCCTGGCCGCAGTGATACGCTTGGTCAGGGTTTCGGCCTCTGCTGGGTCGTGGCTTAGCAGTTCGGTGATATCGAAGTGCCCGAACTCTCCTGTCCGCACCTCTGCCGTCGGGTTGACCCCACTGATGGTAGCCCGTAGAAGCTTGGCGTAGTTGGGGGTGACGAGGTCAGCTTTATTTAGTAGGATCACATCGGCGGACATAAGCTGGCGGCGGGCTTCATCGGTTTCTTCCAACCAGTCCTCCAGCAGGCCAGCATCCGCCAAACAGAACACATTGCGCAACTCGAAGACGCGCCCGACTCGCCAGTCGGCCAAAAAGGTTTCTACGATGGAGGACGGGTCGGCTACGCCCGTGGTTTCGATTACCAGCAGGTCAAACTCCTCCCGGCGCTCGCTTACCACTTCAAGTGCGTCGAGTAACTCATTGTGTAAAGAACAACACAGGCAACCAGCGCTGAGGGGGATAACATCCTCCACTCCATTAATTACCAGACCTGCATCAACGTTGACTTTTCCTACTTCATTTTCGATTACCATTACCCTTTTCGGCAGGGCGGACTGGATGAAATGGTTGAGGAAGGTTGTCTTCCCGGAACCCAGAAAGCCGGTAATGAGATAGACAGGGATTTTTTTCATAATGATGGCTGGCTGGAGACTCGGCACTGGCGAAAGTTGACCAGGTGGGTAACGACCAGGATGGCCGAGCCTACGTACATGAGCCACCCCACCATTCCGAGATGCTCCATCAATAAACCCGCCGCAAAGACACCCCAGCCGCCCCAGAGCCAGGCCCGGGTTTTGGTGTTTCGGCTGGCCTTTGAGGCGTAATAAACGGCGATCAGACTCAGGACAACGAAGATGAGATCGAGGCTGCCCCAAATCCCATGACCATGATCATGCCCATGCTCGTGGTGCCCTGCCTCACTGATGGCTTCGTGTACCAAGGGCTGGGCAGCGAAGAAAAGTGGGGTGGCTGCGCAGTGGATGGCGCAAAGGCCGCTGGCTAGCATACCCATAAAATCAGGCTTGTTTACAAAAGGGTTCATGTGATTGGCTGATGTAATATTGAAGATAGGATGTATCACCTTACCTGAGCTAAAGCACAGGCCCGTGTTATAAAGCTCTTCTAGCTATTAGGAAATGGCATTCTTAAACGGCAAGTGGGTCCGCAAATACTTCCCCTTCGTGGAACATGTCGATTTCCCAATCCCGCAACAGGCAGCGCTCCAGAGCCGCCGACATACTGGCTTCATTTACTCCCTGGCCAATGAAAACGAGCTCTTGTTTTCGGTCACCCCAATCGCTGTCCCAGTCCTTTTCAATAAGTTCTCTTTGTTGTTGGAAAACGGGATTAAGACTGAGCTCTACCGCTGTTTTACTAGCCCACCACGTACCAACGCTCTCGTAACGTAAGGAACCTCCCGCCTGACTCCAGACCAGTGCCTCGTCGGGGCGAGACGCCAGCCAGAACAGCCCCTTAGAGCGGTAGACGTTGCCGGGGAAACCCTCGTGGATGAATTTGAAGAAACGCTCCGGGTGGAAAGGCTTGTGGGCCCGAAAAATGAAGGAGTTGAAGCCGTACGTTTCCGTTTCGGGCGTATGCTCTCCCTCCAGTTCCCGTAACCAGCCGGCAGACTGCTCGGCTATATCGAGGTCGAAACTACCAGTGTTAAGTAATTCTTCCAGCGGAGCTTGGCTCATCTCCGTTTCTATTAGTTTAGCTGTTGGGTTAAGCTTCTTGAGTAATCCCTTGAGTACTTCTAACTCAAAGGTATTGACCAGATCCGTCTTGTTGAGCAGGATGATGTTGGCGAACTCGACCTGTTCCGTTAGTAGGTTGACAATAGGCCGCTGATCCTGCGGATCGTCCGTCATACCGCGGTCCACAATCGTTTGGGCACTGCCAAAATCATCCAGGAAATGGCGGCAATCAACCACCGTCACCATCGTATCAATGTAGGAAAACCTGCTCAGGTCGATGCCACTTTCATCGCTGACGAAACTGAAGGTCTGGGCTACGGGAACCGGTTCGCTGATTCCGGTACTCTCAATAAGTAGGTAGTCGAAGCGGTCTTCCCGAGCCAGGCGCTCTACCTCGACCATCAGGTCTTCGCGCAGCGTACAGCAAATGCAGCCGTTTGACATCTCGACAAGTTTCTCCTCTGTTTTAACCAAGCCGCCCGACGCTTCGACCAACTGTGCATCAACATTGACTTCGGCCATGTCGTTTACGATCACCGCAACGCGCATTCCCTGCTTATTATGTAAAACGTGGTTGAGCAAGGTGGTCTTACCGGCTCCTAGGAAGCCACTTAGTACAGTAACTGGCAGGCGGTTTTTCATTTGGTTTAATTTGGTTCTGGGAGTAAAGATAAGTTCGTTTTTGATTTAATGCAACTAAGTTGCTTTAGTGTTTTATCTCCATCCTTCTTATTACCTCTACTTTGTACCTGCGGCCGCGCCCATAAACTCTTGACGGACTATCTGGCATGAAAAAGGGAGGCAACCCACTGGTGGGTTGCCTCCCGCTACGCTAAGAGTCAATATGCGTAGATGTGGTTCAAGACCAGGCTTGAAAAGTCTGGTTAATCTATTTTGATGAACCGCTTTACGCCACTAGCCTGCTCGGTTTGCAGGTGGAAGATGTAGCTGCCTGCTGGCAGCTGGCTTACGTCAATTTGAGGTGCTGGCGAACGGTAGGTTTGCAGTACCTGTCCGGCAACAGATATGATCCGCACCTCAACCTGAGCGTCTGCTCGCTGGCCGGCCAAGCGCCAATTCAGTTGGCTTTGGGCGGGGTTGGGCACCAGGGTCAGTTGGTTGTTCAACGCACCCTGCGGGCCATTGATGCTGGTGGTTGTATTTAGGTTGAAGGTCAGGTCCACGTCGGTACTACCGTCGTCCACGGTGGAGGTTTCGGATTTGACACCGGGCTGGTGCTTCAAAACGATGCGGAAGGTACCGCCGAAGCCCATGTTGGCCGGGGTGTTCCAAGTAGTAGAGAGGCCGACCGGCAGGCCGTTTTCGTCCATGTCATTGTAGTTGACCGGGTCAGGGCGGTTATCGACGTTACCGTCTCCGGTAGGACTGTCGAAGACGCCTTCGGTGAAGGCGAAGAAGAACATGTGTTCGTCGTCTTCCTCCATGATTTCCACAGTGATGTCTTCGTTTTCGATGGAGTTGGCCAGGGTTACCGCCATTGTGTACTCGGTACTCTCAACGAGATTGATATCATCGAGAATTTCAAGGTCCAGAGGGCCTTCACCGTCGGGATCCTGCGCACGGGCTACTACGGGGTCTCCACCGTCAACTGGTGTCCAGGTCAGAACAACATCGGTGATGATCTCTTCCTCGTTTTCACACGGTGGTGCGTTGGGGTCTTCGTTCACATTGACCGTAAAAGTCAAATCAACGTCCGTGCTACCATCATCGACGGTCGAAGTAGCAGACTTGACTCCGGGCTGGTGCTTAAGAACGACACGGATGGAACCGGTAGCGGACTCTTCCCCACATTCGGTCTCCCACGAAGTAGACAAGCCTACGGGGAGGCCGTTCTCGTCCATGTCGTTGTAGTTGACGGGGTCAGGGCGGTTATCGACGTTGCCATCGCCAGCGGGGCTGGTGAAGACCTCATCGGTGAAAGCGAAGAAAAACATGTGTTCGTCATCTTCCTCCATGATTTCCTCGGTGATGTCCTCGTTCTCGATGGAGTTGGCAAGGGTGATTGCAAGGGTGTATTCGGTGCTTTCTACAAGCTCGACGTCGTCGAGAACTTCAAGGTCTAGTGGACCCTCACCATCGGGATCCTGAGCACGGGCTACTACGGGCGTTCCGCCATCTACGGGCGTCCAGGTCAAAACAACATCGGTGATGATTTCTTCCTCGTTTTCACACGGTGGTGCGTTGGGGTCTTCGCTAACGTTCACGGTCCAAGTCAAATCAACGTCTGTGCTACCATCGTCGACGGTCGAAGTAGCAGACTTGACTCCGGGCTGGTGCTTAAGAACAACGCGGATGGAACCAGTAGCGGACTCTTCCCCACATTCGGTCTCCCACGAAGTAGACAAGCCTACGGGGAGGCCGTTCTCGTCCATGTCGTTGTAGTTGACGGGGTCAGGGCGGTTATCGACGTTGCCATCGCCAGCGGGGCTGGTGAAGACCTCATCGGTGAAAGCGAAGAAAAACATGTGTTCGTCATCTTCCTCCATGATTTCCTCGGTGATGTCCTCGTTCTCGATGGAGTTGGCAAGGGTGATTGCAAGGGTGTATTCGGTGCTTTCTACAAGCTCGACGTCGTCGAGAACTTCAAGGTCTAGTGGACCCTCACCATCGGGATCCTGAGCACGGGCTACTACGGGCGTTCCGCCATCTACGGGCGTCCAGGTCAAAACAACATCGGTGATGATTTCTTCCTCGTTTTCACACGGTGGTGCGTTGGGGTCTTCGCTAACGTTCACGGTCCAAGTCAAATCAACGTCTGTGCTACCATCGTCGACGGTCGAAGTAGCAGACTTGACTCCGGGCTGGTGCTTAAGAACAACGCGGATGGAACCAGTAGCGGACTCTTCCCCACATTCGGTCTCCCACGAAGTAGACAAGCCTACGGGGAGGCCGTTCTCGTCCATGTCGTTGTAGTTGACGGGGTCAGGGCGGTTATCGACGTTGCCATCGCCAGCGGGGCTGGTGAAGACCTCATCGGTGAAAGCGAAGAAAAACATGTGTTCGTCATCTTCCTCCATGATTTCCTCGGTGATGTCCTCGTTCTCGATGGAGTTGGCAAGGGTGATTGCAAGGGTGTATTCGGTGCTTTCTACAAGCTCGACGTCGTCGAGAACTTCAAGGTCTAGTGGACCCTCACCATCGGGATCTTGAGCACGGGCTACTACGGGCGTTCCGCCATCTAAGGGCGTCCAGGTCAGGACAACGTCGGTGATGATCTCCTCCTCGTTTTCACAGGGTGGTGCTGCAGCATCTTCCGCTACAGTAACCATCCATTCTAAATCAAAGAGCGCAGTACCGTCAGCGATAGTTGAGGCCGCTGACTTCATGTCCATTAGGTCAGATAACACTACCCGCAGCATTCCACTGACGTTTCCATCGTCAGTACACTCGCTTGTCCACTGGTTGCTCAAGCCGAGAGGTAGGCCCTGGCCATCAGTATCGAGGGTCGTAACATCACCGCTAAAAATGCTTCCCGTAGGTTGGAAAAACACCTGATGATTATCTGCGGCAGCCGTGACCTGGTCGGTAATATCATCCATCCCGCTTTGCACCGCTACGGTAAGGGCGTATTCGGTGCTCTCCATGAGCGATATCGCCCCGTCTACGACTAAGCCATTACCGGTGTCGTTTGCCGTGGCGACTACGGGTGAGCCCGAACCAGGGGTGAATGTGAGGGTTACGCCAGTGATGTTGTCTAACTGAGCGAAGACTGTTCCGGTAAACAGCAAAAGCGTACCTAACAGTAAGTAATACTTTTTCATAGTATCGGTTTTAAAGAAGTTGATTTTAGAGCCAGAGCTGGTTTTATGCTAGCCAGCGGATCTGTTAAATATGGATAGTTAGCGTTAGTAAAAAATTTCTACCCAGATCGTCCGCGAAGTAGCGAAGACGATCCGTGTAGTTGCGATAGCTTACGTTGAAGAGATTTCGCGCTTCGAGCCGACAAGACAGTTGCTTCCACCTATTTGAGAACTTAAGGTGGGTAAGTAGGTAAGCAGGAGGCGGGGGCAGGAGGTCAAAATCGGATGCGTCGTCCGCAAAGCGATCGATCCCCTGCTGGCCGGCAAAGAGGAAATCTTCGACCGTAATGGTGCGAGGGTGTTGGAATTGCTCAAAGGTGTAATCGAACTCAAGTTCTAATTGCCCTTTGGCTAACCAGGATACCTTCGGTTGGTACGTAAGTCCGTACCCCAGTTGCGGAGCCGGTTGTGCCGCGAAGAAATCAGCTGGCGAGAGCTGTTTTGACCACAAAAAACTCCCTTTCGCTTCTGACGCAAATTTTGGAGAGTGCGTCCATCTGGTATTCACATCAAGCCCCCAAAGTAAAGCATCGGTTTGATCGTAGATAAAAAAGACGAAAGAGCCTCGGGGCGTACGCGTAATCCCGGCGGGTTTCGAGTAAATAAAGTTGTTGACGTAGTTGATGTACCCCGTTAGTTCCAACTGGAATTTTTCTTTCTCCAAGCTGTAGGTATTGATCCACTTATAGCCTTGCTCTGAGGGGATTTCACGGTCAGTTTGGTCCAGGATGCCTTCACGGGTAGAAATAAAATCAGACCCTTCATTAACGGTGTACCGCCACAGGCCGTATTCTATAAAAAATGCGTGTTGGCCGAAACGATAAAGTTCCGCTACGTTGGGCGCGCGCCAGGCAGTGCCCAGATTACTGCGGAAAGTACCGTTTTTGCCAAGGGGATGCTGCCAACCGATGGTACCCGACACGTTGCGGTACAGAATCTTATTGCGGTAAATGGTATTGTCCGGCTCCCGCCCCGTGATGTCTGACTCCAAAAAGTCAAAGCGAAGACCCGCTTCCACCACGCCTTTACCCAGGGGGAGCGACTCAATGAGGTATACCCCCAGTCGTTGTTCGTCGTAGTTCGGGATGAAAGGAACCGTATTCGTTCCCGGCTGATTGTCGTTGGCCTTTTTCAACCACTGTGCTCCAAACTTGCCGGATAAAGAACCGATGTCGGGGTGGTTCCAGTCGAGGTCGATGCTTTGCGTGCGCAGTTCTAAATCGATGTTGGGGGCTTCCGTTCGCCGTACCCCGAACTCCTGCCGCCGATTGATCTGCTGCCCGTACTGAATGTGAAGCGACTGTTGTTCTCCGATGTACCGTATGCTGGCTTTGTACAGGTCGTGTTGAACCTCCTGGCGTGGCTCGTCGATGTCGTAGCTAAAGGGCATCGTATACAGCGGAGTGTCTACCACCAGTGCCCGCCGTAGATCATCGAGGTTGCCAAAAACGGACCCGCTAAGGATTCCCAGCTCCTGCTCGAAGTGGCTGTAGCTCGCTTCAATGTCTAGTTTTGAGAAGGGGTGAACCCTCAGTTCGCCAAAGTAACTGCTTTCTTCCTTTCCAGTATTCGTCAGCTGGTAATCAGCCGCATTCAGGTCGCCCTGTTTAGTCCATGAACCACCCCCTAATACGCTCCACCACTTAAAGCCCTTTCCGAGTTTTACCGTGCCTTCGCCAGCGCGGCCATTCGTTCTTCCGTGGAGGCGTACCTGGCCTTGCAGAGGAGATGATAGTTCGACTTTAGCGGGGTTAACCAAGACAACCCCTCCCAACGCATCGGGCCCGAAACGGACAGTAGCGGCTCCTTTAACGACTTCGATGTTGTTTATCAGGGAAGGGTCGATCTCCGGGGCATGGTCTTCGCCCCAATTCTGGAATTCGTGGCGCAGGCCGTTATTAATGATCAGCACCCGGTTGCTGTGCAACCCGTGAATAATCGGCTTGACGATGTTTTGTCCGGTTTTCAGGGTGCCGACTCCCGTGATTTCACTTACGGCATCGCCAAAGGATTCCGAAGCAACGGCCTCCAATGCTTCCCCGGATAGCTTAGTACTACTGATCGTTGTCAAACCACTCTGTAAGGCGGTAGCTTCCACAACGATACTCTCCAATAAATACTCGTCCGGAGCAAGGTAAATTTCCAGAAAGGGATGGTGAAAATCGTGGTGATGTTTAATGGTCTTGTATCCCAGGTAACTAAAAACAAGGTCATACTCTTCCTTACACAGAGCATTTACTTCGAATTCTCCTCCATCACTCGTACTAGCCCCCTTTGTTGTTCCATCCAATTGAACGGTTACAAACGCCAACGGCTCCTTAGTTTTTCCATCGTACACTTTACCTCGAATCACATAAGGACAATCGGTCTCCGCTTCATTTTGCGCAGATGCCGCACAAAACATCAAGCAAAGACAGAATAGAAAGTAAGACCGTAGGAGCATATTTCTTTGAAAGGTAAAAGAGATAGTTTCCCACAAAGTTAAGGTTTTTTCCTCTGCTGCAATCATGTTGCATTAGCAAATAGAAAAGAAATGCTCAATAAAGATAACTCAGCGAGTCTTACTTATTAAACGCGATAAGTACACAAGTCCACTTCAGAAATCAGGAGAGGCTTTAGTTACAAAGAGTATAGTTTGCTTCTGCACCTGGTGTTTCTCAGTCTTAGAAATGTCTCTTATTGACCAGCAAATCATAAGCATTCCATCCTTTCAGGAACAGAATTTAGCCACCTGACACCTCGTTTTATAGGATGGTCACAAATTATCAGGGCAGCCAAACCCCAAGAGCTACCGATCTCCCACTAAATCCTTCCGCTTGCTAAACGCCAAGGCACTTTAACAATAAAACAATTTAAGAATAACTACATTCGTGAATACTCTCTTGTTAGTAAGCCCAATTTTTTACGAGTAACGTATTAGAAATCTTCAACATAACGCTTATGCTCCTGGCGTAAGTGTTGATTATTGTGAGATCAAGATTCTAACAGTGCATGAAGGGGTCTTCTCTGTGAGCTAGATTTCTGATTGTCTTGCCTCTAATCCATGGGTGAACTATTGTTTTCGGATTTTATCAACACACAAAATGACGACCTCACTCACTGGTGATGAGAAGGACGACTTAATACGGAGTTTAACCCGTCAATTAAGCGTAGCTCAAGCCGAATCCAATCTTCACCTCGCGGAA
Organism: uncultured Lewinella sp.; assembly: GCA_964410795.1. GTDB lineage: Bacteria > Bacteroidota > Bacteroidia > Chitinophagales > Saprospiraceae > Neolewinella. Next base: position 9,342 of record CAYPIM010000013.1, read on the forward strand.
GTACGCCGCTATAACTTCATCGTGTCGGAAATCACGGAGGCGGCTGAAGGCGGCATCTTCGTCCGGCAAAACGTCTCTGGAGACTATATGTGGATCTCAGAGCAGCTCGCCGAGATACTGGGCTACGGAGACATCGGCATGCCGCATTCCTACCGACAGTTCCTCGAACAAATTCACCCTGAAGACCTCGACAGCGCCTTGGAGTTCGCCGCCATGCGTAAGCCGGTTATCAATGCTTCGGATATCGACCTTTCGAAAACCGAACCCGGCACCAGCGTCCCCGCCCAAGAAGCATTACCTGCCGAAGCGCAAAGTGTGCTTTCCCTTCCAAGCCAGAAACCTATACCGGCCAATATTTTCACTACCGGTCCTGGTGCCCACCTCGAGTTTCGCTACCTGAACCAACAGGGAGACTATCGTTGGTTCCGCGCCAGTGCAAAACGCTACCAGCCCGAAGCGGGGCCCGAGCAAATTATCGGGCTCATTCTGGATATTCACGACGTAAAGCTACTGGAAGCCCAACGCCGCGCCGTAAACGATGAACTGAAAGCATTCATGTACAGTGTGGCGCACGACCTGCGCGCGCCCGTACGCCACATCGCCAGCTTCGCCGAAGCGATCCGCGAAGAAGATACTTCTACGGAAGACCACGACCTCTACCTCGGCTACGTCGAGCAATCTGCCGAAAAGCTCGGCAAAATGATCGACGGGCTCCTGAAACTGAGTAAAAACCAGAATTACGTACCCAAGATCGTCCCCGTCGATATCGAAGAAATGCTCGGCGAACTGATCACTAAAACCCGCCAGACTGAGCACCAGGCGCCCGAGCTCATCATCGAGACCGATAAGTTCCCCATCATCGAGACCGATGCGGGCCTGATCGAACAGGTGCTGCAAAACCTGCTCTCCAATGCGGTTAAGTATTCCAGCAACGAAACCCGCGCGATAATCAACATTCGCTACTACCTACAAGAGTCGCAACACGTGATCTCTTTCTCGGACAATGGCATCGGCTTCGATCCGCTCTATGCGGACAAGCTATTCAAGCTCTTCAGTCGTCTCTACGTAGACAATGACATTCCCGGAACCGGCGTAGGGCTGGCCTCCGTTCACCGCATTATGCGCAACCTGAACGGGGTCATCGAAGCGGACGCTAAACCCGGCGTGGGCGCTACGTTTACGTTGCGGCTGCCGGTTAAGGTAGGGGCTAGTTCGGCTTTTTAGGGTGGTTTTAGAAGGCAGAATAAATTATTAATCTGGTTTGGTGATTGCTTTTGAAGCCACCACCGTCCGCCTAGCCTCCACCACCACCGCAGATAAGATAAGTCCTCCACCAATTATGCTGGTCCACGCCGGATATTCTCTAAAAAACAATACGCCAAGCAAAATACCGTAGATGGGCTGGATGCAGCTCAACAAACTGGCCGTACTGATGGAGAAGTGTTTGAAAGCACGTAGAAACAGGGTATGCCCAATCGCTGTTGTCACTAAGGCCAGGCACACAAGGTAAGGAACGGCTTCCGGGCTCGGAACCGACTTAGAAAAGAAGAGAAAAGGCGCCACTACCACCACGCAGACCATGACCTGCCACAGCATCACCACCGACCCATTGAGGCGCTTCACCTGGGCTTTCATCATGATGTTGCGCAGGGAATAGATCAGTGCGGAGAGCAAACCAAAAAGCATGCCGGTGAACATATCGTTCTCCAGGCTAAAGTCTCCGGGCGCGAGAAAATAGACGCCAACGACCACTAGGCCCGCCAAGGCCAGGTGATGGGGTTCAAGCTTCTTATCGGTCAGCAGGGGTTCCAGCAAAGTTGTCATAGCCGGGTAGGTAAAGATGGCCAGCATTCCAATTGCAACGCTCGAAAGCTTAAGCGCGTAGAAATAGGTAACCAAGTGCACAGCCATAAAACCCCCCGAAAGGAGCACCGCCCAGAATGCCTTACCTCTACCAATACCAAGCGAAAAGCCCCGGTAAAGACAGTAAGCCCAAAGTAAAAGACCCGCCAACAGACAGCGCCACCAGATGGTTGGCCCCGGTTCCAGCGGAACGTAACGCCCCAGTACCCCGGAGGAACCAATACAGAGCGTCGCTAGATTAATTTCGAGAAGGTGCTTTGTGTTTTGTTTGATGGTTGATTTGTTTCTAGTGAATTAATTCATGGTTCTGACCGCAGCAGGCAGCCCCTCGTGAGCCGAAAAAGTGCAGCCTCACAGCACCAGCAACTTAGCCAATAGCAAAAGACCAATCCCAACCGGAATAATGTATTTGTAAGCAATAGAAAGCTGCCATCGCCAACTATCTGAAACCACATGACCACCAATACTCAGTTCTTCAAAAAAGCCATCCAGCGTCCAGCGACGCAGAAGATACAGGCACAATAACAAGCCACCAATGAGCAGCGAGACACTGCCGAACCATTCCAGCAGAAAATTGAAGTATCCCATGCTTGGGTCCGCACCGCCCATCCCGGCAAAGTCTGTCAGCCAACCAGGTCCGGAAGGCGAACAAGACAGCACTACGGGGATAGCAAGGACAAAGACCAAAGCTCCGAGCGACAAACCGGCTACCCTTCGGCTCCAGCCTTGCTGGGTAACGAGGGCCCGCAGCGCGGGCTCCACCAAAGAAACCGCCGAAGTAAGAATTGCGACCCCAAGTAGGACAAAGAATAAAAGTCCGATCCACTGTCCCGCTCCGCCGTAGGTTTTAAAGATCTCCACCAGGTTAATGAAAACCAACGGCGGGCCATTATAAATATCTCCTTCAATATTAGCCAGCAGCGGTACCACCAGAATTGCTCCGAGCATGGCGACAATGGTATCAAGGTGAACAATCATCGGAGCGCTCTTCATCACATTAGCGTCGCGATCCAGGTGTGCGGCGAAGGTCATCATGGAAGCTGCGCCAAGACCAAGGCTGAAGAAAGCTTGCCCCAGCGCATGCAAAATACCCAGTTCCCCAGTCTCTGTCGGGACGAAGAGTGCCCGCCAATCAAACCGTAAGAGGTTGCCATAGTCCACCGCTTCCGGTTGGAGGATCGGCAAAGAGATCACCAGAAAGATGATCAGTAACCCTAATAGAGGCATCGCGAATTTACTCAATCGCTCTACCCCACTACGCAACGGTCCGGAGCAGATCACCGCTACCAGTGCCGTAAACAAACCGGTAAACAGCAATGCCCGGTTGGTGGTACTGATGGCGGCACCGAAGGTTGGTCCGGCATGGTTGCCGGCAATGGTTTCGTAATCCGTTAGATAGTGCCATACGTAGTCCAGCGTCCAGCCCGCAAGTACGAGGTAGAAGCTGGCGACCATGATGGAAGTCAAAATCCCCAATCGCCCGATCCAGGCCCAACTTTTACCATCGCCATTACCCCGGAAGGCGTTGATGGCATCCGTCCCACTGCGCTTGCCCAGGGCGTTTTCCAGCACCATCAGTGGAATACCCATCAGCAGGGTAAAGCCAATAAAAGCAAGCAAATAGGCTCCGCCACCAAAGAAATGTACCCGGTAAGGAAAGATGACAAGGTTGGCAACCCCAATGGCTGCTCCGGCGGAAGCAAGAATGTGGCCTGTTTTGGTGAATTTCATTGCGTAAAGTTAATTACATAATGACAGGTCGAGTAGCTGTGTTTTGAGCAAAGACGTTGGAACTGTTCGTCTCTGTTCGGAGCACAGCTCCTCGACCATTAGCGGCTACGAAAGACCCAATATAACGCCCCCAAAAGAACAACCCCACCTAACAGGCCGAGCACCCACCAGCTCCAGCCGCCGGCTGGCAAGCCACCGCCATCCCCGTAGTAAGTAAGCCCCGCCCAGTAATAAGGTGATTTCAAATATCCCGGTAAATCCTTCCGGTCAAGGTAAGCGAGCTGGGCTTTGTGCAGGGCCAACGGCTTCCGCGCGCCGTCGGCGAGTTGGTCATAGAAGTCGGTGACGATGTCGGCGGTAGCGCGGTCGTTGAGGCTCCATAGGCTTGCAACTACACCACGGGCGCCAGCAGCGGTGAAGGCCCGGCCAAGGCTGAGTACTCCTTCACCTGCTGCTAATGGGCCAATATTGCTTTCGCAGGCGGACAAGGTAACCAGGTCTGCATTCAGATCAAGACCGTACACATCTATGGTGTATACGGGGGCATCGGCGGTGAGGATGCGGGGCGGTTCGTCGCCTTCCGGGCTTGCGTAAGCGTGCGTCGATAAATGCAGTAAGGAGCGGCTGCTGGCCATACTTAGCAAAGCAGACCGCTTAGCGTCAGGGCCTTCAAGCAAGTCATCAGAACCATAACTGCTCGCTAGTCCGTTTACTTCCTCATTACTGTACGTAAGCGCGGGAGCGGGGTTATCGGGTAAGGCGGTAAGAAAGGGAGCGAAAGCAAGATTTCCGCTACCGGTTTCAGCGTCTTTGATCAGCTGCCGATCTAGGACGGTAGCCGATTGCGCATAGCTCACCGGGTTGCGGCGAATCAAGTACGGAGCGCTACCGATATCCGTGGCACCTACTTCAGTAACCAGGGCATTAAAAGGTAAGTACGCTAGCAACCCATCGGGCAGCATCAGCAGGTTTTCCTCCGGTTCAATATTAAGCGGCTCTAGTAATAGCCGGTACACTTCATGGCTCGCGGCGAGGAAGCCAGCGGGGTCTTTATCGATCACATTGGGATCGGTAAAAAAGTGCATTAGGGCGCGGAGCGCGGGTGCAAGGTCTGTTATGGGGCCAAGGTCTACCGTTTGAGTGGAGGTCTCCGTGAGACTGAACGCATAGGTTCGTTCCGCCCCGGTGAAGAAGTGGACTTGGCGGTCCCAGCCTCCTACGGAGAGGTTGCTCCTGGCGCGGGCGAGGCTCACCATCTCCGGCCGATCAATGAGGGCACGGGCAGCGGGGTTTCGGTCTGCGATGCGTTGGCGAAGCTCGATCAAAGAATCTGTGCGAGCCAAGTTTTGTTCTCCTGTGGTCCTTCGCTCAAGCTCGGAGAGTTCGCTGGCTAATTCAGGGTCCAACACTTCCAAAAGGTCGGCCTCCAGCAGGGCTTCCAGGAGCAGTGCGGACCGGCTTTTTTCGAGGTAGTACAAAACAGCCTCTTCGTCTCCGGCCTCATCGGCAAGGCGGATACCAAGTTCGTAAAGCGGCATGGCTTCCTTGCGCCAGAAGAGTTTACTTACGGAACCGGAAAAGTCGGACCGGAGGAGATCGGCCATAACGTCCCCTGCCTCAACGGCTTCCCTTGCACCTGCGGCCTCGCCCCCTTCAGCCAATGCTTCTGCGTGAAAAACCAGGTATTTGAACAGGTCCATTTTAAACTCGCTTCCTGCTAGCTGTGCTGCGGATGGCAGCGGTGTTTCGTCGCTGTACACCCAGTCTTCGGTCAGTTCGCCGATGGCGCGAATATTCGCCTCCCGTGCCGCAGTGTAATCATTCCCAGCTAGGGCCAGGGCCGATTCACAGTTGTAAAGTAAAGCCGTGACCCGTGGATTCTTGGACAGCAGTGCCTGTTCAATTCCCGGGATCAAGGTGCGTTCAGCCTCCTCAATATTACCTTGTTCAATGTACGTAAAGCTCAGTAAGTTATACAAAACAGCTTTTTCGTAAGGCGCATCATAGGCCATAATCAGATCCAGTACAGAACGTGCTTTAACCCGTGCATCTTCATAACTCTTCATTAAGTAGAGATTACGAGCGATGTCCATTTCCGTATCAAGCATCGGCTTCAATGCCCCAATCTCTTTAAAGAGCGAAATGGCCTTTTCGTGGTAGGGTTGGCCTGCGCCATGATTTTCGCTCTCGTCCGCCTGTACACCCAGCAACCGCAAGGTTTCTGCTTCGGCTATTGTACGATTGTATCCAGGTTCCTGTGCCCGTGCCTCGGCCAACATTTGGGGGAGCAATGCTTCGGCGCGGCCGAGGTCTCCGGTTGCGTGCCAGATATAGACCATATTTTCCCGATTGTTATGCCTGCGCCGCCAAAGGCCAAGTTCCGTAAACACTAACTCTGCTTCCCTTAGGTGAGGCATAGCGCGCGTATAATCCCCGACGTTGCGGTGAAATAAGCCCAGGTTGGCCAGAGATTTACCTAATGCCTCCTGTGGGCCATCAACATATAAATCTCGTTGAACTTCCAGAGCCCTTTCAGCCCATTCGATGGCCATTGACCAATCTTCCTGATAAAAGCCGGCAACACTAAGTTTATGATAGAGTTGGCTTAGAGAATCAAGAGCGCTTTGGCAATTGTTCTGGATAAAGCTAATCGTTCTAGCGCCACCATCATCGGCAGCCAAAATCGTATCCCGCGCTGCGTTGACTGAGGGGCAATCTTGTCCAGCTACTACCCCACCGGACATAACTACCACCATCAAAATCAAAAAATGACAACATAACCTCATGCCGTAAAAATGGCTCCTACCCTACCGCTTTACCAAACGCTGGGTGAAAACACGTCCGCCTGATTGGATTACAATCAGGAATTCTCCGGATGGTATGCCATCCAACGAAAGAACTATATTTTGCCCAGCCTCTACCTCTTCGTATTCGTCCTGGGCCACCACCACCCCCTCATCATTAAAGACTTCGACCTTTGTGACGCCTTTCCCCAGAAAAGAAATAATACTGATATTATTCCCTTCTTGACGGCAATAAACATAAAAGGTAACGGCAGGTCTATCCTCTGTTTCTTCCGAAGAAGGATCACAAAATGGATCAGAATTTAGTGCGCTCCCGTCTATGACCACTTCGGTAAGGCCCGTATCATTATAGGCATTGCTCAAAATAAAGCCAGCGGCGGCTACTGGACCGAACTCATTTTCACAGCCATAAAGGCAGGCAGCTGCAGCAACCGCAGGAGTTGCCATAGAGGTTCCTGATTTCAGGGTAGTTCCACCTCCGGGTGCCGCGCTTTCCACATCAACACCAAAAGCAGCCAGGTGCACTTCAGCATCGCTGAAGTTGGAGAACGAAGCAAAAGGACGTGTTTCCGCAGGAAGTGTATCGTGAGCGCCTACGGCCAATATATTTTCCAAGTCGTAGAGTGCTGGATACTGAGGGTCGTAAGTGAGGTTAAGCGTATCATTACCAGCTGCCGCAATGAACAAGGTCCCGTAGTTTTTAGCTGTATCAATCGCATTTTTCAGAATGGTACTTTCACCACCACCGTAAAAGCCCCAGCTGGCATTGATCACTTCCACATTGTCCATCACGGAAGCCTGGAGGGTTGCACAGGCAGAAGCAAAGAGTGTTCCTACACCAAAGTTATTGTGGGTTTTGTAAGGGATCACCTGAACTACGCAGTCATCACAAAGACCAACATTATTAGCAATAATGCCGCTTACGTGGGTACCGTGGCCGTTGTCGTCATTTGGGTTATTATTATCATCCACAAAGTTCCAACCCAACGGATTATCAGTAAGACAGTCGTTATCATCATCATTATTATTACCGACGCCATCAGGGTTCCTGAACACAAAGCCATTTAGGTTCGGGTGGTCCAGGTCAAGTCCGGTATCCAGTACCGCCACCTTGACGGCATCCGAAGGAGCGGGAAGGAATGGTGCGACGTCTACTGAAGTCAGCGGGAGGTTAGGAACTATTGGGTTTTGACTCAATTCGTTATAACTGTAGTAATTGAGATCTACGCCGTCCACCTTGTTCATACCCTGAGAAGGCAGGGTATTTAAAATATCAGACGGGTTAACGAGCGGTTCGCCGGTAGCGGGATCAAAGATCAGTCCCCCGGGCATTTCCCATACCTCTAAACGATCACAGACACAGCTGCGGATTAGGTTTGCCCCTACCATATCGCGGAGCATTTGATATTCAGCTTCGGTAAAACCAGGTATTATATCAACAACCAGCTGAAAGGGCACCGCTGGCGCTCCGGCCGTATCGACAATAAAAGGTATGCCAAAACTCGTCAAAGAATCACCGAAGTAGCGCGGGAAGGTAACGGGTAGTGGCCGGGTCGTCGAAAGTTGGACATCATCAATGATCAGAAAATTAGCACCGCCAGTAATTGAGAACTCAATAGTTAGTGACCCGGATTGCGTGAGGCCTCTTATGTTGATCAAGTGGTATTCTCCGCTGGAAGATTCACCATCGGGTGCAAGTTCCTGGAACAATGTGGTGTCCACAGTTACACCGTCAGCTCCTTCTACAAATACGCGTACCTGCCCATCCATTGTACTGAAGTAGTGATGGAAACTTAGCCAGAGATCTACGGGAGGTGGGCCCGGAATCGTAATATCAGGTGATACAGCTCGAGCTACATCTCCTGGCCCGGTAAATATCATCGCTCCGCCTAACGACTCCGACTGGATGCGCGAACGATCTCCCCACGACGGGAAGGTCTCTGCTTCCCCATTAGGGTCGAATTCAAACCCGATTGCACCGACTTCCCAGCCGTTGAGGTCATTATTGAAAGGTTCGGCGTAGAACTGGGCGCTGAGGGACGCTCCGATTCCGCAAACCGTTAGGATTAACGTAGTAACTAAAGATTTCATGTTGAACGTTTACAGTATTCCAGGGAACTAAAGCAGGTTTGGTCCTTCTATACAATTATTAGAACCTGGTACTATACAGGGTTTAGGCTTCACCTGTTTAGTGTCCGAGAGGTGTGTTGTGAAGGTATATCAAAGTAAAAGGCAACTTCTTACCCTACGCGTTAGGATATTTACAGAGGTAGTATCAAGACACCGCAAGTTAAGGGCTTAAATTTTACATTTAAAGCTTCGAAGGCTTTTGTCCATTATCAAGCCAAACATATCCATTGATACTATTCCGCTAACACCTGCCGCAACTCAATCACACGTTCATCGAGGTAAGCATCTCCTGGCGGAATAAGCTCAAGATAACGCGTAGCTGCTATATTGTCTCCGCGGTGTAGGGCGGCCAAGGCCAGATACCAGTTTCCGTAGGGTGCCACCGCACCGCCGTTTTCGGCTACCTCGGTGAGGACTCGGACCGCTTCAGCATTTTTATTGGTCTCCAGATAGGAGATTCCAAGGGCAAGACGGGCACGGGCATCATCTCTATTGAGCTGGAGGTATTTCTTTAGCGGGGCAATGGCGTCAGAATATTGCCCACCATTAAAAGCCGCTTCTGCGAGGGTAATGCCATTATCTCCTTCTCCCCGTTCGGTAAGAGAGAGTGGTTGGTGCTGAGCAAACTGCTCGTACGTAGTACCCTGATCATTAAAGAACACTCTACCACCAAAGACCAGCAAAAGGATGATGGCTGCCGCCAGGGAGATCAGGAGGATTCTATTTTTTCTGGGGAGTAGAGGGATAACGGTAGCTTCTTTAACTCTATCCTCTGGCGCCTTTCGCTGCGCGGCTTCTACAGGGCCTGCTTCGCGTCCCTTCCGAGGTCCTTGGGAAAGGGAAGACGTGTCAACATTAGAAAAGTGCTCCGCCCTTAGTTTTTCCAGGGTCTCGCGCAGGGCGGGTGCTGCTGCTTCAGCATGCAGGTGGTTGTTCAAAAGCCGGCGTTCGGCCAGTGCAGCAGCGAAGTCAGGCTCGGTTGCAGCGCGCGCCTCCAGCGCGCTAGCTTGTATGGGAGAAAGCTCTCCTTGCAAATAAGCCTCGATGTCAAGATAATCCTGTTCTTTCATTTCAATCCGTTCATGCCATCAAACAATTCACGCCACCGCTTCAGGCAGGCGTTCTTACGGCGGTACACCGTATTGGCGTTCGTCATGCCTAGCTTTTTGGCTGCGTCGGCACTGGAAACGCCCCGCCCGAGTAAGCGGAGTAGATCACGACAGGTGGCGGATAGCTGGGCCAGGCTCGCGTCCAAGCGCTCCTTTTCCAACTGTTCCTCCTCCCAGCGTTCGTAGGCCGATTCGGTGGCGGTTTCAGGAGCATATCGTTCGGCCTCCACAATTCTTACCTCGGCTTCCTTTTTTTTACGGCGCAACTGATTGATCCACTGGTTACGACAGATCGTAAAGATTAAGGCATTAATGGGGCAGGAAAGTTCAAAATCCGGCTTATGCGCACTGCGGTGAAGGCTGATCAGTGCTTCCTGAAAAAGATCAGCAGCATCCGCAGCGGTACCGTTATTGGCCGTCACCCACCGGATGATGCCCGGGGCGCAGTCACGGTACAGCTCGCTCAGCAAACGAGAATCGTTTGCCTTAAGAGCGATCAGATATTTATGGTCGGGGTGTCGGGGCATTTTCAGTCCGGTAGTAGTGTAATAATGTAAAATATAATACAGTGGCAACTCAAAATCAGCAACCACTCTCAGGGTTTAGACGGATTCTTCAAGAACAAAGCAAGCATCCGTACTATGACCTGTGGCAGCTACTACACTACCACAAAATTACATTACTACAATATTTTTTTCAGCCCGAAGGTAAGACTTTGCCGCCGCAACCGATATAGCAGCGAAAAAGCTATTGAAGCATTGACTAATCTCGGCCACTTGAGGTAAAAGCCAACACTGAATGACCAAAAAGACAACCGCCACTTAGGCATTTCTTGATCCCATGAACGTTTCCCTATTACGTGTATGCCGGCGTCTCCTTTGTTGGGGGCGCCGGTCTTTTTTCAGATAGGAGGATTGAGCAACGAATAGATGCGCTTCGCAGCTTCTTCGAAGATTATAGGCTACCGCAAGAGCAGAAATATCAATCACAAGCAGCCAGAACAGATCGGGTTATAGCCACTGCTGCCTCCTGGCTGTGCGCCCGGCTTTCCAGCAAATCAACATTAAGGTGAAGTAAGTATCTCCGCTTAACACCACCAAGGAGCCCATCGTTTCCGGTTCTTTATCAGGCATGGAGTTGTCCCATACGGCAAGGTCACCAATGCCCGATACCGACGCCCAGCTCGCCTTACCAATCACGCCGCCAAAGCAGGCGGTGAAGAACAAGCAAAAGGTGAAAAGGGCAATAATAAAAGACTACTACTATGAAATAGTTACCTCTTGCTCAGAAAACACATAGAACTGGTTTGAGCCCAGTGTATACTTAGAGCAAGTCTTACCGCACCGTCCATCCATTGCCCAACCCCGCCGGAGGGCTGACGAACGCCAGTTTCCCTTCTCCGTCCTCCGCCATCAGGATCATTGCTTCGGAAAGTACGCCGGCCATCTTACGCGGAGCAAGGTTTACAACACAACAAACCTGCTTCCCGACAACTTCTTCCGGCGCAAAGTGCTTCGCGATGCCGGAAACTACGGAGCGCTGCTCCGCACCAAGGTCAATCGTGAGGTGGAGGAGTTTGTTTGATTTTTTGACCGATTCAGCGGTGAGGATGGTCGCCGTTCGGAGGTCTAGTTTCAGAAAGTCTTCGAAGGTGCACTCGGGCTTGAAAGGCTCTCTTTTCGCCGAGGAAGAGGAGTCTGCGATAACGGGTGATGCAGCTTCTTTGGTCGCCAGAATGGCCGCCAGCTTAGCCCGTTCGCCTTCAATGATAGCTTTACGGCTGCCGTCCTTACGGTCTTCAATCTTGGGAAAGAGTACGCCCGCCTGTCCGAGTACGTGGCCAGCGGCCAGTAGCGGCCGCCCGGAGGTGATCCCAGCCAGGGCCAACGCCCAGTCTCCGTTCGTAGCCGGAGCCTGGTTCAAGGCTCTACGAAGGCGCTCCGCGGCAAACGGGATGAAGGGCGTTGAAGTGAGCGCCAACGCAGCTGCAATCTGGATAGAAACAAACATGGTCTCAGCAATGCGTGGATCGTTGGGATTGGCCTTATAGAGACTCCACGGAGCCGCGTCCTGCAAATAGGTATTGCCAAAGGAAGCCAGTTCAACGAAGGCTACAGCTGCATCCTTAAACCGGTAGGCATCGATGTTTGCCCCAATGGTGTGAACGAACTCGGCAACCTTTCCCTGCACCTGCGTGAGCGCCGCATTCCCCTCCGCAGCAGTAGCATGCAATTCAGGCACTGCACCATCAAAATATTTATGCGTCAGTACCGTCACGCGGTTAAAGAAATTGCCTAATTTATCGGCCAGGTCTTTATCGTAGTATTCCGTGAATCCATCCCAGGTGAAGTCGGCATCCTGGTTCTCCGGCAGGTTGCGGATGAGGGCCCAACGGATAGCATCTTTACCGTTTTCAAAGTCCTTAAAAGTTTCCAGATATTCGTGCAATTCGATTCCCCAACCGCGCGACTTAGAGAACTTATCCCCCTCAAAGTTCAAGAACTGGTTGGCTGGCACATTCTCTGGCAGATTATAGTCGCCGTGCGCCTTCAGCATGGCCGGGAAGACGATACAGTGGAAAACAATATTGTCCTTACCGATGAAGTGTACCAGGCGGCTGTCGTCGCCTTTCCACCATTCTTCCCAGTCGGCTCCGTTCTCTAGCGCCCACTGTTTTGAGGCTGAGATATAGCCGATTGGCGCGTCAAACCAAACGTAGAGTACCTTACCATCGGCACCATCCACCGGTACCTGAATGCCCCAGTCGAGGTCACGGGTAATGGAGCGCGGGTGCAGCCCACCGTCGAGCCAGCTCATGCACTGGCCGGTCACGTGCTTCTTCCAGTCTTTTGGGTTGTGCCGCTGTTGGTCATCTACCTTACCGGTCTTGATCCATTCCTTAAGCCATTCTTCGTGGTGGTCGAGGCGGAAAAACCAGTGTTTGGTTTTGCGTAATTCTGGCTTTGCACCGCTGATGGTAGAAGTTGGGTTAATAAGCTCCGTTGGGCTCAGGTCTTTACCGCAGTTTTCGCACTGATCTCCGAAGGCCTCGTCGAAGCCGCAGTTTGGGCAAGTCCCCTTGATGTAGCGGTCCGCCAGAAACTGGTCGGCTTCCGGATCATAGTACTGTTCGGTGGTTTTAACCTCAAACTGGTCCCCCTGCTCCAGTAGTTTCAGGAAAAATTCCTGACTCGTTTCGTGGTGCAGCGGCTCACTAGTGCGGTGGTAATAGTCGAAACTAATGCCCAGTTTTTCAAAACTCTGCTTGTTCAGCGCGTGGTATTTATCGATGATTTCTCTCGGGTCAATACCCTCTTTTTTCGCCCGCAGGGTGATGGCGGCACCGTGTTCATCCGATCCGCAAACCCACAGAATTTCCTTACCCATCAGCCGCTGATAGCGGGCAAAGATGTCGGCGGGCAGGTACGCACCGGCCAGGTGTCCAAGGTGCAGCGGGCCATTGGCGTAGGGAAGAGCGGAGGTGATGAGGGTTTTCATAAATTGATAGTAGTATAGTAGTGTAGTGCAGTTGTAATGTAGTACGAGTGTTGCAGGTGGGGCAGGTATTTTCCCTACCTCGTCTCCAACGCCTGTATTGTGCGGCAGCAGCTACATTACTACACAACTACAACACTACATTACTAAACCGAGCGCGAAGGTACGTACTTACTGTAATGCTTTTCTGACGTATAAAAGTTTTCTGGCGCGGCCGCAGGTGCAAGGTGAGCTTGGAGGAGTAAGTTCTTTAAAAAGAAAGCCTTGACGCAACGGTAAGCTACTTGCTTATTTACCACTAACTTCAAGGGATTCCAGCACATCGCTGTATGCCTCTAGCAACTCGTCAGCCTCATCTTTCAAGTAAGACCCCGTCATATCTAGTACACCGCCAGGCACAAGCAAGCTGGTGGAAATAGAGTAAATCGTGTTTCCATCTTGCATGTTTGACGTTCGGACAATAATTCGCTCTTTATCCTTGTCAATGATCGGCTTACTTAGTTGCAATTTCGCAAGCCGGTCCTTATTTAGTTTCCCAGTCAGCTCTTTCATGTTTCCGGAAGTTATATACTGGCTACCAACTCCGGCGGTAAGTTCTTCAAAAGACGGGGTCCCGTCAAGCTTCAAGACCGAAATCATAAAATAAGGATGTTCCATAACCTTTTCTGACTTTCCATAAAGCGCAAGGATGTCCTTTTCTAGCAGTGGTAAAGTACGACCTACGGAAAGGCTTAGTGCAGTAAGAAATTTAGATTTATCCTGTTGGACCCAGCCGGTAGCATCAAAATCAAATGCAGCGTTTAGGAAGTCGTTTGAGCAAGTGATTCTTTCAGAGGAAACGCGCTGTTCCGGTTCAGAGTCTACCTTTTCGGCCTCAGTGGATACGTCATTATCGCTGTTGCTGGAATCATTTTTGCACGCCGAAAGGAGAAAAATCAGCAACGTCAGCGGAAGAATTATAAATTTCATATCAGGGTATTTAATAGTGAAGCTAGCCGAAGTAATATAGTTTCTTTTAGCAAAAACCCATGGGCCACAGCTTGAACAAAGTATTTTCCAGAAATAATTGTCTAATGCGCCGTAAAGTAAGCAACTCCCATCCCCAGCAAGACCACAACAACCTTTTTCGTTGAAATCCCGTGCTCTCGCCCGCCGTCGGCTTCAAAAAGAATGGTCGTTGAAATGTGCAGGAAGCTACCAACCACCAATGCCATTACCCGATTACGCCAGACCGGATTGATGCTGACCACCTCTCCCAGCACAGCGCCAATGGGCGAAAGAGCGGCAAATACGAATAGGCAAAGCCAGGTAAACCTTCTGGAATAGCCCGAATATCGTAATAATAAGCCTAGCGCAAAGGCCGCCGGAAGCTTGTGCAAAATAATACCCCACAATAAATGATCACCATCAAAATGGCCGTGAGAGTGGCCAACATGGTTTTCAACAGCTTCTCCAACGGTTCCCAATGGCAGCCCTTCCAGGAGCGCGTGAATGCCCAACCCCAACATCACCGTTAAGGCGTAACGGTAAGACTCCCGTTTGTGCGCATGAATGTGGCCATGTTCAACGCCCTGGCTCAGGCTCTCCAACAAAAGCTGGACAAAAAAACCGGCTAACAACCACACTCCGGAGTGCAGTTTTGGATCGCCAAAGACAGAGGGCATCAGTTCCATGGCCGCAATCCCCAGCAGGTAGGCCCCGCTGAAAGACAATAACAATGGAAGGTAACTCCGCCAACGCGCTTCGCCTTCAGCGCCGCGTAATACCTGGGCAATACCGCCACCGAGGAGGACCGTTCCGAAAAGTAAAAGGTATTGCCAAAGGGCCATTCAGGTTGCAGGTTGCAGGTTACAGAGGGCAGGTTGCAGAGGGCAGGTTACAGGTTGCAAGGTTGCGGGCCATACAACCTGTGTATAACCTGCAACTTGTAACCTGCAACTTACATATTACACTGGCAGTTTTCAAGGCACTCAATAATTAGGCTAACGTCGCGCTCTTTCAATGAATACATCATCGAACGGCCATCCCTTTTTACCGAGAGAATACCTTTGAGTTTCATGTTCTGCAGGTGATGGCTGACCAGAGATTGCTCGTAACCCAGCGCTTCGCAGATGTCCGTAACGTTGAGCCGTGGATGCTGTTCCAACAAATGCACGATCCCCAAGCGTAAAGGGTGAGCCACCGTCTTAAGGATAAAGGCGATACGCTCCAGTTTTTCGGCTTCCTGCTCGTTGAGTGCGGTTGGCTTTACTTGTTCCATGGTTATTGTTGTCGGTTACGTTGGCTTGGCGGACGAAAAAACAACAAACTCCGCTTTTAAAACAGCACTCGTTAATTTATCGTGCCTAAGATACAATAAGCGGGGAGGATTAGTTTTATCTACAGGACCTTAATCAGCGACAACTGGTACTCAAAGATGAAATTGACGTAACCTAATAGTCTTGAAGCCATTTAGGTTAATTTAGGCCTCTATCTATAGTCAAGCTTGCTTTATAAGCCACGTAAATTTTCTACCTTACGCCTTGCCATGAAGGAGTTCCTCCAAGCCATCACCGACATCCTAGCCGTGCTTTTCGGCGACGCGCCCGAACGGCCGCGTACGCCCAAGCCTTTACCGCCGGCCTTACCGCCGCCTGGGCCAGTCCCCCCGCAGGCCGACCCAAACGAGCCCCAAGACGCCAGTGAGGTTAGTAATGCTGAAGATCCCGTCGTCATTAGTCATGAAGCGGAACCTCCTCGGGATACCGAAGGCCCTGAATTCGACCCCGTCCCTGCTCCTCCTCCGCCGGAGGAGGTCGAGCGCCCCGATGAGCCTCTTGGCCCCGGCCGTCCTAACCCACCCGCGCCCGAATACCGGGCCCGTTATATGTGGTGTATCGACAACGGACACGGCGCACTGACCGCGGGGAAACGGAGTCCTATCTTACCCGACGGCCGTCAGCTGTTAGAATACGAATTCAACCGGGACATCACCGCGCGCATATTCGCCGAGCTGGACCGCATAGGCGTGGCTTATTTCAACGTCATTCCTGAAGTTCAGGTCGGCAACTTCCTCACCCAAAGAGCAGAGCGGGCCAACCGACTTAGCACCTCTTTGCCCAAACTCTTCGTTAGTATACACGGCAACGCAGGCCCAGCTCCTAGCTTTCAGGACTTCACCGACGATAGTGTACGTGGCATCGAGACCTGGTATTACCACGGCTCTACGAACGGCCGCAACATGGCTGCCGTTTTTCAGCGCCACCTCATTGAGCGGACCGGAATGGTAAACCGGCACCTACGGTCTAAGGTCACCGGACAGTTCTACGTTCTCCGCGCCACACGGATGCCCGCCATCCTGACCGAAAATGGTTTCTATAACAACCGCTTCGAACTGCCGATAATGCTCACTGATGAGTTTAGGCAGACGATCGCTGAGGCGCACGTTGCGGCTATTATGGAGATTGAAGAAAACGGAATCTAACCTGGAGTAAGCATCGGCTGGCAAAACGCTCCAAGCTCACTGTTGGAGACCGCTCATTACGGCACATCATCTCTTTCTCTTTCCTTACCTAAACATATTCTTAACCAATGCCCAACGTGAAAATAGAAGCCTCTTGGAAAGAGGCCCTGACCGAAGAATTCAGAAAGCCCTACTTTAAAATATTGACTGATTTCCTGAGAGCAGAGAAAGCTTCAGGGAAGGCTATTTACCCTCCCGGACCACTCATTTTCAATGCCTACAACACCACCCCGATCGATAAGGTTAAGGTCGTAATTCTGGGGCAAGACCCTTACCATAATCCTGGCCAGGCGATGGGCCTTAGCTTTAGTGTGCCGAAAGGGACACGTATTCCGCCTAGTTTGCGCAACATCAATAAGGAGCTTAATACCAGCCTTGGCCTCACCATCCCTGAGCACGGAGACCTGACCGCTTGGGCAGAGCAGGGCGTATTCCTCCTCAACGCCATGCTGACGGTAGAGCACAAACAACCCGGCAGCCACCAACGATCCGGTTGGCAGTTTTTTACCGACGCCAGTATTAAAGCCATTAGCGACCGACGAGAGCACGTAGTATTTCTGCTGTGGGGCGCTTTCGCCCGTAAGAAAGCGGTCCTGATTGATGGTAGCAAACACCTCATTCTGGAAAGCCCCCACCCTTCGCCCTTCAGCGCAGATCGGGGCTTCTTTGGCAACAACCACTTTAAACTAGCAAATGAATACTTGTTGGAGCATGGGAAGGAGAGGATTGATTGGGCGGTTTAGGGCTTTTCGGTCTAATCCTTTCTTGCCCCTCGGGCCGTAGAGAATGAACCCGTACTTTTGCCCTCCAATCATCCCAAAAAATCACATGCTCCAGTTTCTTCGCATCGCCCTGTTACTTTGCCTCTCTACCTTTCTTTGCACCTGCGGCCCCGCCAAAAAAACAAACGAAGAGTCCACCGTAGTCCTTGGAAATATTCGCTACGAGGAAAGCTCACAACTACTGGAAGCCAACCTGACCGTTTCTCCCGTTCCAACTACTGCGCCCGCCGTACTCGGTACTACCCTTAACCAGCTTACAGGCATGGGCCCCGGCCACTATCGTGGCCGTCAACAAGTTGAATTTACCGACGTCATTGACGTCAGTGTCGCCGGGCAGCCCGCCCAAGTTATCCGCTTTACCCCGCCCTTTTCCGACTCCATTCCCGCCGTACTTAGCAAGAGTCGCACGGCCAAAATCCCGGCTATGCGCGTTGGCCTAACCGACAGAGAAAGCCTCGTATTCTTTCTGGAGCCCAAAGATCGTTCTACCCCCAAACGCGTCCTCCTTCAGGGGCCATCCAACTCCGGAATTCTTACCCTGCCCAAAGAGAGCATCAGCGACGTAAAGCCAGGACAGTATACGGCCTACTTCGTCAAACAACAGCTGCAAAAAGACAGTACTGGAACACTGGAAACCAGCCTTCAAACAGAGTATTTTACTACGTCAATCCCCATTGAGGTAAAGGAATAATAGAGAGAAATGGCTTAGGGAGGCGAACAAATCGAAAGTACTCCTTGAGTAACTTATTTAATTCGCCTCCCTTAAACCTTTCGTTCACGACCTTTATCCGCGTACCTTGTACCCACGAAAATAGTAACAAACTAAAATACTAGTCCTGTTCCGATACGCCATTCGCAGACTAAGCCTTCTACCACTGAGCCTTTTCCTGCTCAGCCTAATCTGCTTTGGCCTTCTGCAATTGACCCCGGACGACCCCGTACGCCGGCTACTCCCTGACGAGCAAGCACGCCTTACCAATGATGACCCCGATGCTTACGATCAAAGCTATCGCGCTGCAGCAGCCAGTCTCGGCTATGATCGACCGGCTTTTTACTTCTCCCTCCAAAACGCCGCCTTACCGGATACGCTCTACCGTATTGCTCGACCAGAGGAGCGGGCTGTCCTGCGCGCCTTAACCCTCCGAACCGGAAATTGGCCAGCGGTGAATAATTACTACAGTACATTAAAAAGTCTCGCCTGGGAAGTTGAGCCTGAAAGCCAACCAGAAACCATCACCCTTCTCCGCCGGCTCTTGCTTCAAGAAGATTTTGATCGCGCAAAGCAAAGCATTACGAACTTAGCCGAAAGCAGCAAAAAAGCGACCCTAAAAGCCGCTTTCTCAAGCTTGGAACAAGGTACCAAACGCACTAACTTGCTACTACCCGCCCTGCACTGGCACGGCTTTGACAACCAGTACCACCGTTGGGTCAGCAAGCTACTACAAGGTGAACTTGGCGTTTCCCTCAACGATCGTCGCCCCGTTGGGGCGAAAATCGGTCGGGCACTAAAGTGGACAGCCCTGCTGAATGGCCTGGCAATTCTGTTGGTTTACATCATCTCCATCCCGACCGGGCTTTATATGGCGGGGTACCAGGGTGGGCGTTTTGACCGAATCACTACGGTCGGGCTCTTTCTCCTCTTCGGTATTCCATCCTTTTGGGTAGCTACACTACTTACCAATTTCTTTACTACCCCCGCCTTTGGGATGGATTTTTTCCCGAGTATGGGCTTTGGCGAGCTACCCGAAGGGGCTTCAATTTGGACAATCCTACGCATCCGCGCAGCCCACCTTTTTTTGCCCGTCCTTTGCCTTGCCTACCCCAGCTGGGCTTACGTAAGCCGCCATCTCCGCCGTTCTGCCGTCCACGAAATGGACCAGGCTTACATAAAAACAGCCCGCCTAAAAGGCCTATCCCGTTCAACTATCCTTTGGCGACATGTGCTACGCAACGCCTCCTTCCCGATCATAACCTTGCTGGCCAATATATTCCCCGCTTTGCTGGCAGGCAGTGTTCTCATCGAACGAATTTTCAACCTACCAGGGATGGGACAATTGCTCTATAACGCAGCCATTACCCGTGACTGGCCGGTTGTCATCATCGTCGTATTACTCAGTGGCTTGCTTACGGCTGTTGGGCTGGTACTGGCCGATCTTGCCTACGCCTACGCTGACCCCCGCGTTCGGCTAAACGCCACTAAACCTTCCGCCTCATGAAGAAGAAAGGATGGTTGCGGCGGGCGGCAATAGCCTGGCTACTTGGTCTTCTCTTGGTAGCTGTATTCGCTGATTTCCTGGCAAACGATCGGCCCCTCGTGGCCAGTGTTAACGGCGAAACGCGCTTTCCCGTACTACACGAATACGGTGAGGAGTTGGGGCTTGTCGGTCCATACCAGCCCATTGTCCGTAACTGGAAAAAAATCGAAACAGCGTGGGCACTCTGGCCAGTTGTCCCCTACTCCGCCGGAGCTTCTGATCTGAAGAACAGCAATTTCAAATCTCCATTCGACCTCCAGGACACCGGCGCGCGCGCGCGCCATTACCTGGGCACCGACAAGTTAGGCAGGGATGTTTTGGCCGGGCTGATCGCCGGGTCCCGTGTAGCAATTTTCGTCGGCATTGGCTCGCTACTGATTTCACTCCTAATTGGAGTACCGCTCGGCGGCGTAGCTGGATTTTTCGGCAACAACAACTTGCGCGGTACGCGTGCACAATGGTGGGGCCTCTCGGCTGGTGGCCTACTTGGCGTACTCTACTCGACGGTAAGTTTACTACCTTTTTTCAGGATAGAAAGCATCGGCCTTACCGTCTTACTCTTGGTTGGTGGATTTCTGCTTGGTGGTTGGTTATTAGCTTTATTGCTGCGCCAGATCCCCTTTTTCCGCCAACCGGCTAGCTTCCCGGCGGATACCGTGGTACTACAAGCGGTAGAACTCTTCGTCAACATCCCAGGCCTCGTACTACTGATTGCCCTCCTGGCAGTGATCAACCAACCCTCGCTTTGGGTAGTTGTACTGGTCATCGGGGTACTACGCTGGCCGTTCATCACCCGGCACTTACGTGGCGAATTACTCCGTATTCGCAGCCTTCCTTACATCGAGGCGGCGCGGGTAAGTGGCGTAAGTCGGTGGCGCATACTTTTCCGTCACGCGCTGCCGAATGCTATCGGTCCGCTGTTGGTCGTAAGTGCCTTCGGATTGGGTGGTGCCATTCTGCTAGAGGCCTTCTTATCCTTCCTTGGCATCGGCATTCCAGCCGATGAAATTACCTGGGGTAGCTTGCTGCGCGCTTCGCGCAGCCGGCCAGATGCCTGGTGGCTAGCCGTTTTCCCAGGGCTTTTGCTGACGTTTACCGTGTTGGCAGCTAATGTTTTGGGAGAGCGGAAGGCTTAAGAAAGAAAGGGCTGAAAGGGGAGTAAGGGGCGAGGACGCAGGTGCAAAGGGAGGTTTTAATGCAATAGGTATTAAACCAATACTACTGTATTTGGTCCCAAATGTCTTCAAAGGTTACTACTTGATCAAATCCCATTTTCAAGAGATGTCGATATAGTTTTCGATCACCTGTCCAAAGGATTTCATTCATATATTTAGTCAACGCAACAAACTGCACATCAAACTCATCTACGTCTCTTACTAATCTAGAAGATTCTGAATAAGTCTTTATCGGGATTTGTCCATCATCTATGAAGGTAATTCGTGTGTACACAAGCTCAATTATTGACCTAACATCTACTTCTGTCAACTTTGACAGCTTGACTAGTTTTGGAATATGACGTTTATTTCTCTCTTAAGATATGTAGGTGCGTAAAATTCAACTTGCTCTGCATCTGTTTGCATTAAAAACTGACCTATACGACTCTCAGTATTCATTGCAGTCGAAAACACGATGTTAGTGTCAACTATATAAACCTTCATTTGAAGAATTTTTCAAATCCTTCTACTTCTCTAAAACGCTCTTTATTTTCTTCCCACCAGCGATCTTTTGTTTCTTTTACCATCTCGTCAATATCCGCTTGGGTAATCTGGCTATTTCGTCCTAATTCAACATACTTTATGAAATTCAGTGCATTCTGAACTGCTTTTGAAGTAGACGAGAGGGGTAATCTAATCAGGATTTCTTCGTCAGTTCTATCTATCGTATACGTCATATTCAACAGCTTTGTATCAATAACGATTATGGAAACTGTTTAGTTGCTCCTACTAACTTCAACTAGTAGGCAGCCCTAAAAACAATCCTCGCATCCTGCGGCCGCGCGCCCAAACACTAAATTCGGGAGCATTATAAAAGGCCTACTGCTTAATTATCCGCCGTGTGGCAACGGTAGCCCCGGTCTGTAGCCGCACAAAATAAACCCCGGCGGCATACTTGCTAACGTCCAGCGAGAATTGGTGATCACCTGCGGAAAGGGTTCGACTAAAGACCGTCTCGACCAGGCGGCCAGCGGCATCGCTGATACTCAAATTCGCCTTACCACCATCGAAGGTGAAGCTAAGGTTAGCGTTGCCAGACATAGGGTTAGGCCAAATTTCAACTTTCATACTCTCCACCAATGACTCATCAACATTAGTAGATTCACAGCCACTCAAGATCGGCAGGTGAACGTAATCATGCGACAACACTTCCCGAACGGCTTCCGGGTCAATTTCAAACCAGTCTTCAAATACGGTACCGTAAACATCCCGGAAATCGTACTGCATCGCAACGCCTTCGTTCGCCATCACGTTCTCACCGATTTCAGCGTTTTCTCCAAGGATGCCCCCCTGAACACAATTGCCCATAAGAAACAATGGTGCAGCAGTACCATGGTCAGAGCCAAAGCTCTGGTTAGACTGTATTCTACGGCCAAACTCAGAAAAAGTCATCGACAATACGCGTTCGTCAAGCCCTAAAGCCGTCATGTCCTGGTGGAACGCTGAGAGAGCTTCGGTTAGGGTTTTCAGCAAATCGCTGTAAACACCGCTTCCGGGATCTCCGCCCACGACCTGGTTGGCGTGGGTATCAAAACCGCCAAGGCTAACCACGTAAACTTTAGTCTTCAAGCCACCACTGATGAGGTAAGCTACGTTTTTCAAACTATTGGCAAAGCGTGTGTCCGGGTATTCAACAATGGTTTGTCCTTGCCCCGCTATTTCATTCACAACTTCTCCGTAGGCATTCGCCTGGACGATGCTCGTTCTGAGGAAGTCAAGTTCTTCTCCGTAAAAATTGTCAGGTAGAGCTGAATCATCAGCTCCGGCCAGCGTTAGTAGATTAAAAGGATCCGTTACGGCCATACTGTAATTCGATCCGATGCCCTGGCAGGTCTGGCTCACCTGGTTACCAATCGCTACGGCAAAGGGGTGCGGATTGTCTTCATTGGGGTAACCTTCAGGGAAGTCTGAGAAATTACGCTCAAAATTTCTCCCGAGCCAGCCACTGGTAATCACTTCATCAGCGTCGGAGGCAGAAGTCCAGATGTCGGTAGAGCGGAAGTGAGACCGGTTCTGATCCGGATAAGCAACACCTTGAACAGCCGCCATTTTACCATCCTGATAAAGCCGGTGAAAGCCAGCCGCCTCCGGATGAAAGGCCAAATTGTTATCGATCCCCAGAAGTCGGCTTTGCGGCACCATCAGATTACTTCTCACGTTCATGAGCCGATCAAACTGATTAATGGGCACCAGGGTGCTGAGCCCGTCATTACCACCGTTAAGCTGAACAAGTACCAGCACACGTTCAGAATCGGGGTTGACGAGTGTACGCAAGCTATTGGTCAGGCTTGCACTGAGGGGAGCTCCCGCGAAGAGCGGCAGACTTAAAGCGGTACCAGTACGGAGAAAATTACGACGATCCATGGTTATTACGTTACACTAATTCGGGAAGATGGTTACTGACAAGGGTGTTTATACTAATTGAAATTCAGCCATGGCAAAAATGGCCCGAAATAGGTCGCGCAACTTAGCGGAAACACTAGCCGCAATGTCTCGATCATTGGGGTTCTCAAGATGATCCCCATATTCTACCGTCCATTCAAAGTCTGGCAATCCGGCGATGAGCGCTTCTTTTAGGTTGGCAAACTGCCCATCTGAAAGCGGTATCGGGAGCAGTAATTCAGTAATACCTTTTATCAGGGCGTTGGGATCAGTTGCGTTATCTATCTGGGTAATCCAGGTCAGGTAATCGTAATTACCAAAACCGCCCTCCCCTAAGCCAACACCGTTGGCGCTCGTCATTGTCTGAGCAAAACGGGTTCGTTCCTGTAGCGTGCTGCTGTTGATCCAGATACGGTAGAATCCTGGCTGCTGATAATACGCCTGCCAGCCTGCTACGGATGGTGGGTAAAAGTAATCCATATCCATTGCCGCAGCCCGGTAATAATAGTAGATAAAAAGCCGGCGCTTTTGGTCTAACAACAAGTCATCAAATTGATGGTCATGGTTAAAGGTCCGCATTTTACCGGCTACCAGCTGGAAGGGATTCTTAATCATCGGTCCCAGGTTGTCAACCGAATAGAAATGTTCACTTGCAAATAGAGCACGGAGTACCGGCCGGATTTCAAAGTCATTTTCTTCAAAAATCTGGGCCATTCCCTCGATGATCTCCGCCTCTACCGCATCGGATATTTTATAGTAGACGAAATGTCGGTAGAGTTTACGACAGATATAACGCGCTACGGCGGGCTGTTGAAATATCCGGTCAATGACTTGTTGGTACTCAAGACTTCCGCCGTCCCTTAGTACATCTCCGTTAAAATGGTAGCTTAGTTCTTTGTCCGAAGTATCGTGCTGGTTGGCATCAAAGTAGGATTCTGGAACATCCCCCGGGGTGGTACTGTACAACTTCCGTGTACGCCAACCGGTTAAAGCACGAGCAAATGCCCGAACATCTTGTTCCGTATAGTTGGTATAGTCTTCAGGAGCAATTTGTGGTCCTTTCCCCACGGTAAACAACTCAAGCAGCTCCCGTGCATAATTTTCGTTGGGCGAGGAAGCAAAATTCTGGTTTCCGTTCAGGAAAACCAACATCGATTTATCAATGGTTACTCGTTTTATCAACTCCTTGAAGTTGCCGAGGGCAAACTCTTTGAGGAGAATGTGAAAGTCGAAGCGCACTTGTGGCTGTGCTCCGCCAGCTATGCCAAAGTGGTTTGTCCAAAATTCACACATACGTTCCCGAACGGACAGCCGCTCTTTACGCACGTTATCGTATACCCATGCCCGCAAGGATTGCATTCGGTAACTATTCACATTTATGCCAGCAATCATAGGTCGCCCGTTCCATTCTCGCCCTAAGGGCACGTTCGGGTCTAACACGAAATTATAATTGATGGGAAGAGACGGCAGCGGGCGATCTTCCAGCAATAGATCAACTGCTGATTCTACATCCATACCGGTTAACTGCGTCACTTCTTCAGGACGCAGGCCAAACCCCGTACGTCGTAGTAGGTGAGCAGCCTGGGTTTTAGTCCATTCACCACTGTAAGGAATCAGGCTTGCAGTGGCCAGGGCGGTTGGAGCATTTACCATAATAGATAGTCGTTAATGCGTGATCATTGTAGAATTGAGTTACTAAAGATCGTCAAAAAAATAGTTCCAACAAAGAGAAGCCAGCGAATTAACCATTTGTGGTAGTTCTAGGCGGGGACGCGGGTGCGGGGGGAGGTTTTGAGGGTCCGTCGATAAGTTTCACGCTGGGGTATAGCTGAGATTATAGCCTAATGTTTCACCCTAGTTCTTGGGTATCGTTGTCGAAGTTATATAGAGTAAAAAGGGCACCCACCAAAATAAGATGTAACGCCATCTAAAGAATGCATTACCCCCTACTAATTGAAGTATCAATGCCTTTACTTACGTCTTTATAACAACACATTTTGATCCACTTCTTATTTCTGCTCGCCTTACTTTTCACTACTTGTCTGCATAGTCAACGTCAATATACTGACACCCTCTATCGGCCTCCTACTTTCACACCCCGCTATGCTCCGGGTAGTGGGCCACAGATGTGGATTGACGAGACCCACAACAACTTCCACACCCGCAACGGGCGCTACCGACCTTTCGTTAATGTGTTGATGCAGGACGGTTTTCGAGTGGCCTCTTTTACGAGGGCTTTCGATGAAGCCGGGCTAAAACAAGTAAGTATTCTGGTAATTGCCAACGCGCTGCCGGAGAGTAGTTTGGAACAATGGGTTGCACCAACCGCTTCGGCATTTACAACTGCAGAGATCGCGGCGTTACGGTCTTGGGTAGATAAAGGAGGTCGGCTTTTCCTTATTGCGGATCATATGCCAATGGGCGGAGCGGCGAAGCAATTGGCGGCGGCCTTCGGATTCACGTTTTACGATTCTTTTGCTGACAATCAACAGACGGACAGCGGCGTAGAGGTTTTCAAGCTTAAAGATGGTAGTATTAGACCATCCCTACTCACTACAGGGAAAGATGGTTACTTTAAAGTGAAGCGCGTTGCCACCTTTACAGGACAGGCATTCCAGATTCCTGAAGGAGCTACGGAGATATTGCACTGTGGGCCAGGCTGGGTTTCCAGATTTCCGGAAACCGCTTGGCAATTCACCGAAGAAACCAAGGAAATGGATTCTGCCGGTTGGTCTCAGGGAGCCTATCTTCGGATCGGAAAGGGGAAGATTGTTTGTTTTGGCGAGGCAGCCATGTTCTCTGCTCAGATTGCGGAAGTTGGCGAAAGAGAATATAGGGCAGGGATGAATCAATCTAAACAGGCAAAACACAACTATCGCTTACTCCTAAATATCGCGAGGTGGTTGGGAGAGGAGTAGACTTGTTTTTATAAACTAGGGTTATTCCTGCTACGCTTTTTGTTTACTACTTCTCCTCTGTGGCGTGTACGCGGAAGGAAAGCACGCCGTAAGGGCTCATGAAGAAACCTACTGTCTGGATTGATATTCTATTAACTATCGTGACAGGTCCGATTGAGAAGCTTACTCACCCTTTTAAAGCTCCTAACGTCTCTTATCTCTTCCCGGAAAAGCATAGCCTACCTTCAGTCCTAAATTCAGTAATCCCTCAGTATAAGTTCCGCCGGTTGGTTCATAGGTATCGTTGTCGAAATTGTACAGGGAGACGTCGTAGGTTTGTCCCTGGACGGACGTAGCGTACAGCCCGATGGTAAGTCCCCACCGAAACTGATAGCCCAAATCGGAAGCCAGATAGTACCCGCCGGAGCGGTACGCATACTGGTCGAACCCGTCGTCACCAAGCGCAGCAGCGAGTACCGTTCCTCCCCCTAAACTAGCTATCCAGCCGTGCCTGAGTTGTCCCCGCAGGTGCAGCCCCATCAACCTCGCATTCTTCCCCACACTTACGCTACTTGTATAAGTTGAGCGGTATTCCACCCCCAGGCCTATGTGCGGACTGAACCGATAACCAACAGCAGCGGAGAATTCAAAATTAGAGAGGCGAAGGGTTCCAAATCCGACCTGCGCAAACACAGGGCTTTTGGTGTAAGGTGTAGTGACTTCCGCCTGGGCGGTAAGTAGCGTGCTCCAGCTGATGAGCAGTGCTAAAAGGAGGTCTCTCATTGATTGGTTGTTGAAGGAGGTTACGCCCTTAGATACAAGGAAGTGGGGAGATATTACCCTACTACTCTTTTTTTGAAAAAGGTATGAATTATTCGTACCCAAGACGACCAAGTCTTAAATTATACGACTCATGATCCTCCATAATTAAAAGTGTCCTGAAATTAGCAAATTAGGCGTTTCGTCCAACTCTATTCTACGGTAATTAACGAAAGCTCCACATTCTAATATAGCGTTTAGCAGCTGGGGGTTATTTCCCCGTAAAGCTTTCCCATTCTTGATGTGCAACACGATAGGCTGGTCTGACAACTCATCCATACAATCAATCCAAGCATTCATATTCTCTCCGTAGTAGTCGGGGAAATTCAGCTTCTTTTTAAATTCTTTGTGAAAGGACTTCCAACTTTTCAACTTCAGTCCATCAACTTCGTATTTCATCATCTCTTCATTGATTAAACATAACAACGGCAACCGTATACAACGTGGTAACACTTAGTCAACGTGAACAATACCCCCATTTTTGAAGGCTACTTTTTAAAACATTATTAAAGCATTGTCAGAACCTGGAATTAAACCTTTCAGCTTCATTTTATCCACAAATTCAATCATTCGAACTATTTCCTGCTTCTCTTTAAAGGGATTTCCGCTTCGGTTTAAAATTTCTCCTCCAAGTCTCTTTTGACAATACTTTACAGCTTCAATCATTACCTTTTGAACATTGACTGGGTCTGCACTTCTGGGAACTGAAAATCCAAAAATTAAATTTTCAGGGTTCATATTTCCATTCTTTATTTCTTCTGGAAAAAAGTAACCCGGGCTTGTAGCAGTCCAAACGCTAAAATGCTGATCATGTCCATAATCAGACTTATAATTACTCCAATGAAACAAATCCATATCTCCCCATTTTAGGCCAACGCTTTGCAATACATCCCACACTTCAACCCCTTTAAATCCTTGTTCCGACTGAAGAACAATTATTTCATCTGAATTAAATTCATCATAGACACCTACAAGGTTCTTTGCTTTTAAAATTGCTTCTGCAATCGGCTCATTAACTTCAAGTTCAAGTAACGTTGGATAATTCTGAATTCTTTTTCTTAATTCAGTCAAATATCTTTGTAGTTTTTCAGGGGAGTAATTTTGCTCATCATTATAAACTCCTTGAACGTCAATTGCTACCTGAAGCTTACTGTACACCTCGGGGCTTCCTCCCGCATCGGCATATGTCCAAATATTCTCTTCTGGTGAAAAGCCAAACAATGTTGATCGAAAATTACTTCGCCATTCATAGTCAAACATTTTACTGATGTCTTCCTTTTTGAAATCACCTCCATCTACCTGGATTAAATTAATTATCCATTCTCTTTCTGGATTTGCCTTAAATTCATTCCTTTCTTCTATTTTTATTTTAGGGAAACTCAATTTCTCTTCATCCAAAATGTGTGACGCATCTTCAGACGGCCCATCCAATCCTAGATTGCTTACTCTTTCTAAACTTTGGCCTTGAGTAGAGATAAACATTTCATCTTCATTGGACTGGCTACTTGATTTCATCTTGCTATAAACAATCACCCCCAAAATCAGAACCCCTACAATTATCACAATTGTTAATTTGCTCATATTTTTATTTTTTTTCATAGCACAGAACGATTTCATATGCAAGATGGCGACCGGTAGAAGCTACGTAACATTCACTTCACTAAAAAAATATTTTTCACCTTACGTAAGGCAGTTTCAGAACCATTCCCATACCAAGGGTCAGGCCATCAACATGTCCAGCCATTTTGTCATCAACGGTCTTTACGTGTATGTGCATATTAGTTGAATGATGGGTAAAAATTGCATGATGCGAATCTGAATAGAAACCTAGCATTTCAACTTGTCTATTACTAATTGTGCCGTGGAGTCCTGAACGTATGTGCTTTTGATGAGAATGCTCTGTATCTCCGTCTTTCCAGTTGATAACATGCCAATCAAATGACTTAGGCTTACCTTCTAATAAAAAAGGAAACGGCTCATCAATTTTCATTTTATTTTCTTTAGCAGCTTGCCCTATGTAACTTTCTAATTGTTCGTAAGTGATTATATCATCAGGGATATTGATGGACTTCCACTTGCTGACGGATGCGCTAACAAGAAGCGTTGCCTTGCCGCTGAATGAATTATCAAAGGTTAGAACGCTGTCTACCACAATTGTATTAAACGGTTGACTATCGAATATTTGAACTTCCCCTTTAAGATTCTCAAGAGCCCCAAGCGCGTAAACATGTTCAAATTCTTTTAAACTTGACAAGTCTGCCTTTGCCGAAATATCTCCTTTATGCATCATGTTTTTTAACGCCCCGTCATGTTTTACTTTGAACCCATCCGTTACTTTATGGCTTGAATCCTTATTGCCTGCTCCGCACGAAGCAACTAAAACTATTGTAATTAAAATCATTACATATCGCATGATATCCATATTTAATATTGCTGCTAACATAACCGTCAGCGAACCTCTTTACAAGGTATAAAAGGCAAAGCCTCCCCCATCTTCCTGATGCAAGTTTTCACAAAAAATCACCACTAAGAACCGGGCAAATTCACCTCAAACCTCAAGGCGCCGGCGGAAGCCGGCCCTACTTAGCGACCTCGACCCATCGTCCCTTCACCCCTGCCTTGATGTCATCGGCATACATTGCTTCGGTTACCTGCGAAGGCAGGTAGTAGCGGCCGGGGTAGGTAGCCGTCATCCGGAGGGAGAAAGTCTTGCTTTCGCCCCTGCTGAGGTTGAAGAAGGTGTAGACCCGGTCGTCCCGGAAGTCGCGGTATTCGTAGTTTGACTGGTTGTTTCCCGCATCGGCACTAAGGCGTTCGTTGCTGACTTCCCAGCCGGAGGGCAAAAGGCTGCGAAGGGCCAGTTGTTGGTAGTTCATCCCCAACGAACCGGGGTTCTTGACGGTATAATTGGCGATAAAGTCCGTTCCGGAGCGGAGAGAGCTTACGTCGACGGCGTTGCCGTCGTCGTCGGTGTAGGTTACGCTCAATACGAGGTTTTCGTTGGTGGTCTGCTCTTCACCGGGGCGGGGTTTACCACTGGTGATCACGGAAGCGTAGAGCGTGGCGGTCCCGGTATTCTTCACGGTAAAAGAAGAACCGTCAGCATCCGCAGGCAGCTCGATCTGGTAAACGCCGTTGTTCGCCCCGACGGCCGAACGAGCTCCGGTGGGCGAGGTAAAGTCAGCCTTCAGTTCCCGGTCATCCGCTTCGCTCATCTTGCCGATGGCAACAAAAGCGAAGGCAGCCTCCTGCGTACTCAGCCAGCGGCGCTGACCAATGCGCTCGGCTAGGCGGAAGGCCTGTTTCCCCGCAGCAGATTGATCTCCTGCCGCAAGCTGCGACTCCAGGATCATCGCCATGTCACGAACATCACTACCAAAGGTATACCCGAGTTCCCGGTAAGCCTTAACGATGGCCCCTTGTCCACTCATTAATTCTTCAGCCGCAGACTTCTGGCCAACGATGGCATAGGCTGCCGCAAGGTTATAAATTGCTGGTACGGAGAGATCGGCAGCTTTGCCACGCAGGCGGTTCATCGCACCAATCTCTGCTTTCCCCGCCAGGGCCAAACCATATAAGCGGTAAGCCTGATCCAGCGAGCGCTGACGCTTGCTGGAGTAGAAGGGATTGTTTGACTCTCGCCAGTTGGCCGCAACTTTAGACTGGAACTTGACGAGCTTCTTCTTCAAATCAAGCGGAACACTGAAGCCAGCCCGTTCCGCTTCTGTGATGAAGTGAAGCACATAATTGGAAGCCCAGGGGTGAGGATCTCGGTTGCCCGGCCAGTAGGCCATACCGCCACCGCTCGTCTGAAAATTCCGCATCTTCTGCAGTCCGGCAACCACGTTGTTTTTCCGACGCTGCTCCTGCTGCGCGGTGAGCTCAACCACTTTATCAAGGTACAACTGTGCGAAAGCCGGGGAGGTGGTTTGTTCAACGCAACCGTACGGGTAGCGGAGCAGGTAGTTCAGGTGTCGGCCCAGCTGCATCGCGGGCAATGCCGTCAACTCCAACATTGCATCCCGCGTGCCCGCCACTCCAAAATTCTCGTAAGCAATGCGCTGTTCTTCTCCGGGAGCGATGGCGATAGTGCTGGAACGCGTCACCGGTTCGTTCGGGTGCCGTACGTCAATCTCTACCTCCTGGCTGGTGGAGTTACCGTTGCCGGAGCCACTAACCGCAAAGCGTGCAATGCCTGCCTTATCCCCTACTTGTAGCGGGAAATAAGTCGTTTGGTTACCGGCCTTGGCAAAGCTCATACTTTG
This sequence comes from uncultured Lewinella sp., assembly GCA_964410795.1. Classification (GTDB taxonomy): domain Bacteria; phylum Bacteroidota; class Bacteroidia; order Chitinophagales; family Saprospiraceae; genus Neolewinella. The sequence continues at coordinate 40,590 of CAYPIM010000013.1, forward strand.
GTTAGGTGCGGCAACGGAAACGAGGCCTTCGCTCTCCTTCACATCAAGACTGACACTCTTCACCTTATCGTTCATGGCAAAGACATTCACGGGCATTTCTACCCGTTCGCCCGGTCCAAGAACGCGCGGTAGAGTAGGCAGCAGCATCAGCGGCTGCACCACGGGGATACGCTCAGCATCACTACCGTAGGCCTTTTTACTACTACCAACTACCATCACGCGGACCGCGCCGATGTAGTTCGGCAAATCAATAGTGTGGCGGCCGGTTTTACCTCCCGCCAGCTTGAACGGCCCGAGGTGGCGCACCACTGGTTCAAAGCGGTTGGCCGTCTGGTCTTCGTCCTCTCCTTCTGCGCCATCACCGCCAATGGCGAGCACTTTACCGAAGTCACCATTTAGGCTACCAATCACGAATTTGTAAAGATCGAAAGTACGTACGCTCAGGGCTTCTTTGGCGAAGAAACGCTGGTGTAAATTGGGGGTTTGGAAGCGAGTTAGGCCCAGTAAACCTTCGTCTACGACCGCGAGGGTGTAGGTCATCGCCTTGCCGTTCTGTTCTTTCACACTCACTTCAACGCGTTCTTTCGGGCCCCACTCCTTAGCCGCCGTGATCTCCGGCTGGAGCACGGTTTCAGGATCGGTGACGGTGACCGGCACCAGGCCGTAAAGGCGGACCGGGCGGTCATTCGTTGTCTGCTCGTAGGGTTGTAACAACGTGATGTTGGCGTAGACGGTCGGAACCATGCGCTCATCTGTTTCGAAGCTTATGGTTGTCTCGCCGTCTTTAGCATCCGCCCAGAATTGCTCGATGGATCCAGCGGAGGTTTCGAGGCTGACGAGCATTCTTCCGCCCGCGCTTGTGGGGAGTTTAATGTTCACCTGCTCACCAATAGCAACTTCCTCGCGTTCCGCCACGGGGCGGAGCAGCGAGGCGGATTCCCGGTCGGTATCGTCCATATTGTAACCAGCATAGAAATACTGGCCGGAGCAGTGACCACCATCGTCACAAACGCGCAATAGGTAGCGGCCCCAGTCGTCAATCTTGACCTTGATGGTGGCCGAGCCGTTGCCACTGGTTGTTGCCGTAAAGGTTTCCAACGCTTCAGTATGGCGACTGCCGGAGAACCGGGCAACGTTGTCATAATTATCCTGCCACCAGTAACGCCAGTTGACACGATAGAGGCCAACGGACAGTTTACGGCCGCTGACGCCTTCGCCTTTGGTATCTACGGCCGCGAGCTCTATCGAAGAAGGTGCACGCATGCTCACCCGGCGGGAGCCCCAATCATCTTTGGGGATATTGATACCAGCATAAATGCGGTAAGGATCGAAAGGAATACGCTGGTTGTCGATGCTGAAGTTTCCGCCTTCTTCGAAGACTTTGGTGCTCACACCTGCGGTTGCGGGCCCCGGCAGCTCATCGTTTCCAACATCAAGAGTAAAGCTGGCGCGGCCTGCTGCATCGAGGGTGCCGTCAAATACTTCTTCAGAGGAGTTCTGGTTTAGTTTTCGGGCCGGGTCACTGAAGGCATAGTCAGACCACTTAGGGAAATCTGCTTTGCGCTCAGAGATGAGAGAGGAGACCTTTGCCTTCAGGTTGGAGCCGGGGGCGCCGTAAAGCCATTTACTGACGAGGGTTACGCGGTCGGCATCCGGGCGGAGACCGCCGGCGGGTAGTTCAAGATCAATAGAAAGCCGGTTCGGCTTTACTGTCTCAATCATGAGTGGGCAGAAGTAGGTATCACCACCAGCTTTTACCGAGGCATTCCAATTACCCGTCACGTCTTTTTTCTTGGTCTGGAAGGTAAGCGGATAGAGCCCGGAGCCAAAGGCGGGGAGAACACTACGGCGCTCCACTACCCTGCCCTGAGCGTCCGTAAGGGTAAATTCTACGGGATAGTTATCGGGGAGTCGTTGTTGTTTATCTTCCAGTACGAAGTTGAGGAAGACCGAGTCGCCCGGTCGCCAGACACCACGCTCGGTATAAAAAGCACCTTTGATTCCGCCAGCACCGTCTACCCCACCGATACTGAAGCGAGACAGGGCCAGGGCGGTTTCTCCACTAACCTCAAGGTAAGCGGCATCGCCGTTAGCGGTAGTTCCTACAATAATTGCGGGAGCTTCGGTGGTTGTCATGGAAACCCGGCCGTCTTTGTCTGTAGTACCAGAGTAGAGTTCCTGTAACTGCTGGCTATAAGCTTTGATTGTTACACCGGAACGGCCGGTGGCGTTCAGCAAGTCGGTAGCAAAGACGATGGTTGAACGGTCCGGGTTGCGCTTTGCGATGAGACCGAGATTAGAAGAGAGGAGGTTTTGGGAGATGAAACGATCTCTATTATAGTAGGCCGGCGTACAGGGTTTCTCCTGATCTCGCCAGTTGAAGTCCGAATAGTGGCCGTGGATACCGTAATAATCACCTAAACCCGTTTGCTTTTGCCGGAAGCCGAGTACAAAATCATCTGCTTCCCCTGCAGCAGCCAACGGGCTGAGGCCAAAGTCTTCTGGCCCGACGTCACAACCGGCTACTGCATCTTCCATACCAAAGCCGAGGCGAATCTGATAAACAGCTGCGGCATCATCACCGATGTACTTGCTCAAATCAAGGGCGTAGCGGCTCCAACGAGCGGGGTTGACCGTTCCGCTCAAGCTGCTCAGGGCAACACGTTCCTGGGTAATAATTTTCCCGACATAGCGCATGCTCCAATCGTCTCCCCGGGAGGCGAGAGAATTGTCTTGCAAATAACGACTTACATTGTCGGAGTAAATTTTCACAATCTCCAGGCGAACAGCTTCTAGGCCTACCGCTTCAAAAGGATATAAGCGTTTGCCTTCGTGCGGTAGGATGTTTCCGGTGCCAACAACCCGCAGTGCGGGTTCCGTGCGGCCAAGGTTGACCTTCCAGGAGGTTTCCCGGCCAAGGCGCAGACCAGCCTTGTTCAGAATGCCATCGGCCAGGCGGATGGTCACCTGCCCAAGGTTATCGCTTTTAGGGTAGATGTACAGTAGGTTTCCGTTGATTCGTGTGGTGTAACGAGTGTTGTCGGGGAAACGTACCATCCCCTTAAGGTCTTGGCCGGTCTGCAATGCATCGCTGAAACGAACAAGCAGAGCACCGTCTTCTTCGTCAGAGGCCACAAGGCTCTCCACCCTGAAGTCATCGGAGGCGGGAATGACGACAGAAAGCTCTCCCTTTGACTCAGCAAAACCAGATTTATCTCCATCATAAGCAATCGTTACCGGAGCGGGCGACTTACCCCTATCAGGGGCAGTTATCGTATAGCTAAAGTGGCGATTATCCGCACCTGCAGCAACTTCTATGTCAATCGTTTTCCCACCTTGTTTAGCCGATAGCATATCCGTAATTTCCGCTACGGTAGCCGCGTCGTTGGTAACTACACGGCCAGTAACCTGAACGTCTCCCTCTCCGGGGATGTAGAGCCCGTCGGAGACAACCTCAGCTCTTCGCTGCGGGGTCGAAAAAGTAAAAGAAAAATCTTCACCGCCAGGCGCTTTCACTTTTGCTGTGTATTCAATCCCTGAATCCCAGCCAGAAGTTGGTGTAAAAGAAAGGCTCGTCCCTTGGAGTTTGGCTTCCCCTCCTACCGAGGGAGAAATCTGAATAAGTGATGCCGCTTCCCCCTCCTGAGCACCCGCAAACTGAACGTAAATCGCTTCGTTGCGGCCTATTACTCCAGTGGTGTAAGCTTGAATGCCAGCCGGAACTTCTTCAGCAGTTTTTACGCTCACTGCGTCGTTAGCCGGCTTATCACACTGAAAAAATAGAAAAAGAAGTATGAAAAGCGGTAAGAGGCGGATCAATGTGTAGTTCTTCATGTTATAATGGGTATTAGCGTCAACAAAATAGGCTTTCTGTCAGATACTTGATGTTCTAACGGCGTTTAAACTCAAATTATGACCGAAAAGCTCCCTATATTTCCACTACAACTAGTCGTTTTCCCAGGAGAGCATCTTAACCTGCATATTTTTGAACAACGCTACCGTGAACTCATCGCGGATACGGAAGCTAACGGAGCGACATTTTGCGTCCCTACTGTTTACGAAGGCGGAATACTCCCAATTGCAACCGAAGTTAAGCTGATCGAGGTAGTCAATCGTTACCCAACGGGTGAAAGCGATGTCCGAACATTGGGCAATCGGGTTTTCTACATTGAAGACTACAGTAAAGTAATGCCCGGCAAGCTTTACGCAGGCGCTGACTGCCGAGAGGTATTCCCCAATGATAAAGAAGACCTCGAGCTCAACCAGCGAATTGTAAAGCTGACCCGAAAAATCTACCGGGACTTGAAGATCGACAAGGTCATTCGAGATGCTGAAGATGGCTTCAGAACCTATGATATCGGCCACTACGTAGGCCTGAAAATGGAGCAGGAGTATGAGCTATTGACCATACTAGACGCTAAAGAGCGCCAGGTATATTTACTGAGCCATTTACAAGACATTCACCCCGAGCTAAAACAAGGGCAAAGCATCCAGAACCGGGCTAAGCTGAACGGACACTTTAAGGAATTGGAGCCACCTGCTTGGTAGTCTGGGTAGTGCGTAGAATGTAGTGCTAGTGCTACCGCCGTTAATCTTCATTTCGCTACGCTTGCTCACCAAGGCGAATAAGCATAGGGAAATGAGTAGAAAAAGCGGTAGCACTACCCACTACCTACCACCTTACTCAACCGCAGCCCGAGAAACGGTACTGCCATAAATGATCGCGTTCATAA
>CAYPIM010000013.1:45422-53656 GCA_964410795.1 uncultured Lewinella sp.
CCTTACTCAACCGCAGCCCGAGAAACGGTACTGCCATAAATGATCGCGTTCATAAACAGCCGGTTAGAACCGTACCAGAACGCACGGAAGTTAGGGTTGTCAGCAAAGCTAATGGTACGGCCACCACGGGAACCAGAAACAACGATGGCTGCAGAGTTGGTCAGTTGTTGCTCAAAGCCCCGCGGAGAATAGCCACTAAGCAGAGAATTAGCACGGTACACCAGAGGAGAAGCATAGAGATTACCGGGCATTTCAAACATGGTATTCCCCCGCTTAAACATTGGTATTTCCTGACGCTTCATCCCGAACATGAGCGGATGACTGAGGTCGCCAACGGCCTCGTAAATAGAGCCACCGAGCACCTTACCTCCCCGGTCGCGGGAGGCACGGGAGTAGGGCCGGCGGGCCTTGTCTCCAGCATCGGCATCTTTGCGGCTACGGGTTTTAAGACGAGAAAGACCAGCACCTGCGGCCCAACGGCCAGCATTTTTAAGGGTAATAAGCACATTTCCGCTTCCCATCCAGTCTTTGATGGCTTCTGTTCCGGAGGTACCAAGGTCGCCGTAGTTCCCATCTACCATGATGATGGTATTGTAACGGCTAAGATCGGCGTATCCAACTCGGCCTTGCGGGAGTTTGGTGATTGGGATGCCGAAGCGCTGGTCGAGCAAGTGCCAGGCATCGGCAACTTCTAAGCTGGCCGTTCCGCCTTCCACGATCAGGGCGATCTCTGGTTTACGGAGGGGCTGGTAGGCCGAGCGGCTGCCCAGCATCAGTCCTTGTTCCGGACTACCAGTGCTTACGGCGGTGAACTCAAGTCCTGTGTCATCAGCAACCTTGTCGATGAGGGCATGGAGGCCGGAAGGGCTCATTGTTTGGTTGTTGGCAACGGGAATCATGGCAGTCCCCGGCGCGAAGGTCTTGCCCTTAATAGTGAAGGTCTTGTCGGAGACCTTAACGTTGACGCCAGCAGCGAGTAATTGGTAGATGGCCTTGGCGGAGTAGTAATCGTCGGGACCAAGCAGGTAGGCGTAGTCAGCTACTTCGGTGGGTGCTCCGTCTTCCATTTCGGCGGAGTTGTAGTCGCTCCAGTTTCCTCTTGGCAAGTTATCAGCTCGCCGATAAGGCAAATTGAAGGCCATCGGCAGAACAAAAGTGGAGACATCATAGAAGAGGCTGTCTTCGAATTTCAGAATGGGTTCAAATACTGCGGTGGTAAACGGTGTTTCTTCTACCCAATATTGCACCTGCGTGCCCGCCCCCTTTTTCTTGATGGTCACGTCGTGCCGTTCAATGAGTTGCATGAGCTCGCGGGCGCGGCCGGCATCGCCGTCGGAATCAACGATGTAGCCACCGGTAGAGACACCGTTGTGATTGAATTCTCGCTGGTAATTGAGTAAGTCATCGCGTAAATTAGCGAAGGCTTTGTGCGTGCTGAGCGCCGTGGCAACCTGGTTGCGAACGGTGAAAGGGAAGCTCATCAGGCCATTATCGGTTTCCTGCAGATGCCCACGCGAGCTGGCTTGTTCGAAGAGAATTCCGACGCAGCCGTTGATGTCTGGATAGGTGGAGCCCTTGCCGTAGTAAAAATCGTCGTAGCCCTCACCAGAATAGTAGAGTGAGCCAATTTCATCAAGCGCCTCGGCGTGGAATTTACCAATTTTTGCGGTCAGGTCCTGGTTTACCTGCGGCGTCATGGGGTGGATACGCGTAGGCTCGCCGGGCATAAAAAAGAAGGTAGCGTCTTTACCCATTTCGTGGTGATCGGTGAGCACGTTGGGCTGCCATTCGTGAAACTGCTTGATGCGGGCGCGGCTTTCTGGATGCTGGACGGGCAGCCAGTCGCGGTTGAGGTCAAACCAGTAGTGATTGGTACGACCGCGTGGGTACGCCTCAGAGTATTCGCGGTCGTTTCCGTCGGAGGTCATCACCTTGTTCTTGTGGCTGTTGGCCCAGCTTGCGAAGCGATTGAAGCCATCCGGGTTGTAGCAAGGATCAAACAGTATAATATTGTTGTCGAGTAGTTTGGCCAGTTCGCTATAGGGCGCCGCGGCCAGGTAATAGGCGACCATCAGGGCAGCGTTACCGCCGCTGGGTTCGTTGCCGTGGATGCTGAAACCCTGGTACAATACGGCGGGGACTTTACTTAAATCGCCAGATTTCATTCCACCACCCTTCAGGTTCCACTTTTCGTGCATATCCCGCATTTCTTCCAGGCGGCCGTTATTTTTCGGGCTGGTGACGATGAGATTAAGTAAGGGCCGGTCTTCGTAACTACGTCCAATTTCCTCCAGCGTAATCCGGTCACTCTCCCCGGCGAGCAGGCGCATGTACCCTTGCTGTAGGTCATGGCTAACGTGCCAGTCTCCCACCTGCCAACCAAGAAATTCTTCTGGAGTAGTAATGGCTGGGTCGTAGTTGAGATCGGGCAGGTAATAAGTCAAGGGGCGGTCTTCCTCACTATTACTCGTTTGGGCCGGAAGTAAAGGGGTAAGGGCGAAAAGGAGGAAAGGGAGTATAAGAAGCGCCCCTTTAATCCCTTTTACTTTTATGCCTTTATTGAGGGCGGGGACGCAGGTGCAGAGAAGGGTAAAAAGGAGCAAGGTCAGGAGGGATGGTCTCATTTGGGGCAGTTTGATTTTTGGAAGGGGTAAGATAGGTTTTTGGAGGGAGACTGGAGTCACTCCTCCCTCGCCATCTCCTCCATCCGTTGCTCATGCTCTTTCAGCAGAGGACGCCAGCCGTCATCTTTCATAACCAGGCCTTCTAGCGCGATAAGCATACCGATGTTGGCTTGCTGGTCGCCGGGGGCTTCGGCCAGCGCGGGGCGGAAATACTGCCAGGCAAGTTTGTACTCGGTCCGGCCGTTGGCCTGACGACCGAGGTATATGTTACGCTCCAGCGGAGAAAGTTTAGCGACATCCACCTGGCTGGGGAGGTTCCGGTCTCCATCGCGCGTAGTGAAAGTGGAAAAGTTGCCAACGTTCAGGAGCAGCAACCAGGCGACACCACCCACAGCCAGAATAGCGACAGGAATACCCAGAGCGATAAACGCTCTTTTGGCCCAGACCGGATCTTCAGGTTCCGGATCGCGGGCGAGGCGTTTTGATTCCTTGTCGGGGTTGATCCGTTGGCGATTCATAGCTTTTTTGAAGCTACCGAAGTCTTCCTTAACAACCTTACCGCGGCGTAAACCGGGGGTATTGTATTTCTTATCGTATTTCATGTTATGGGTGTTATTCCTGATAAATGCCAACAGGATTAGTACGGTGGTGAAGATAGTGATTGGTTTAAAATACTTAGCTGCCGGCTGAAGCCAAACCTGCGGTTTATCCGTAAAACCAACCGCCCCCCACCAGCCAAAGCCAGTAGAGGGAGGTATCACGGGAATAACTAACTTATTTAAAGCTCAACCGCACGAACCCGGTTGATCAAAGCCTGCGGATCAGTCTCCACCAGCGCCATAATATCGAACATCTTCTCGCTGAAGCCAGCCATGGCGGCTACCTTAGTTTCCGGGAATTGAAGCGAGCCGTAGCCCGCCAGGTCAACGGAATAGATGAACGGATCTGCGCCGGTCCGGCGCTTATATTGCTTAAACGCGTTCTTTGGGCAGTTGTAGCCCATCCAGCCTTGCATATCGGAGAAGATTACGATACGGTCATACTTGCGCTTCGCCGCAGCAAAAACCGCCTTAAAGTCAGTACCGTGGCCAACTTGGTTCTTCTGTTCGAAGTTCATCGCAAAGCTCAGGGTAGTCTGGCTGTTACGGTATGGGATCATCCGGGCGGTAGTACCGAACTCCATGAGATCGGCACCACTACGCTTCGCCAGTGCAAAGCCGAAGAGGGCCCCGGTTTCGTTACACTTAGCGTGCTTAGATCCGGCAACCGGGCTGCTCATCGAGCCGCTGTTGTCAACTACCACAAGGGTGTTTTCTAACTCCGGCAGGTTAGTGCAGGCCAGATCGGCAGCGCGCTCCAGCGCATCGAGCACCTTACGTTCGTTGCGGTCGGAACCGTTGAACTGCTTATAAGCGGTCAGAAGGCGAAAGGGCAATACCTTGCTTCCGCGAAGGCGGCGCTCGTCAACAAGTTGCTCACAAGCGAGGGGAATCAAGTCGGGTGCTTGCTCCAGGATGTTACGCAGGTTACGCAGCAGGGCGAAGTAGCCAAGCTTATTCTCTCGTAGCAAATCAGCCCAGGCGGTGGCCTTACGATCGGCCTTATCGGCGTCAGAGGTAGCTTCGGTGCCGGCGGCACTGAGCTTGGCCTCCCAGGTTTCGGTGTTGGCAAGGGTCCCGTCTACGAGGGCCTGAAGCGCCACTGCGTTGCGCTGGGTTGGAACGGGGTGAACCAGGTTGACCATGTCTACCAGCTTGACGTCCTTATTCCCCGCACGGTACTTTGCAATCTGATAACCATCGAAACGATCAAAAGCAGCAGCGAAGCCCTTTCTCATACCGTTGGTAAGCTTGCTTTGCCCCATTAACTTCTGGACTGCACGAATTTCAAGCATATCGTCTGGCCGAACGACAATCTGGTCGTAAAACGACTTAGCGTCCGGGTGACTGGAGAGTCGCTTACCCAGAAGGGCCGCTGCCGCATGGGTAATGGTCCGCATACCGTATTCCTTGCGCGCGTAAACAGCTGCACGGGCCGCAAAACCAGGCTCAACCTTCTCGATCAATTCTACCAATTCCACAAAGGCTCCGTTGGCGTCACGGTAGAACTGGTTGGTCACGAAGCTGGTCATCATAAGCGAGGCCAGGCGATACTCCGCCGAAGCACGGTAAGCTTCTCCCCCCGCACGATTGATGGTATCGGGGGCAGACTTAGCCTTAGAGAAAATGTTGAAGCGAGACATATTTTTTTGGGTTTTAGGTGAGTTCCCTCCGCAACTGGAAAGACAAAAAATGTGTGTGTGTACTTTAGGTGTTCACTCTCTGAACTGGTTTAAAAAATACACGGAGAAAACGGTAGGAGATTGCCCGGAGGCGTTCGGCCGGTGGATCACGATCCTTTCCGGTTAAGAGTACGAAGTAACTCCAAATCCTGACTGCCGTGTAAGTCGTAAGCTTATCGGATTGCTCCGACAAGCTGAGCTATAAAAGAATACACAGAGAAAACGGGAGGAGACTGCCCGAGGGCTTTCTAACCGCGGCAAGCCTGAGCCCGCCTACGATTCCATACGAAGTAACTCCTAACCCTGACTGCTGTGTAAGTTCTTTTCCGGAAGGAAAAGTGAAAGGCGATGAATAATCGGTAAAAGCGAAGTAGCGCCCATTCATGACTGTCCGGAAAATTTCTTGCTGACGGGATATTCAATGCTTTTACGGAGTCAATAAGTTTCGTTTGGGCGAATATTATCTTATTCCGATGAAAGAGACCGGTTAGCGGTTGTTGGTATCCGTGAAATACCACCGCTTTCCGGGCTTAGGGACACCTAGTAAATAACTATCCTGTATTTATGAGGCATCCCTTTAATTCAATTCAAGTCAGTTGTTCCGTTGAACGCCCCAAAGATGACCAGGGCAGTACGCAATCTTTTTGCGTAGATAAAATTTATTCAAAAACTTTCCTTGCACCTGCGTACGCGCCAAAAAAAGAACCTAAACCAAGAGCGCGTTGCCTAAACTGTAACAAACCAGCAGTAGCCAGTATTAAGGGGCGGAAAATAAATCATCCATCAAATACCTTTCAAAAAATGAAGTACCTGTTTCTTTTCAGTCTCTTACTATCTCTGGTCGCTTGCTCCGATACCTCAATCGACGCCACCTCCACTCCTGAAGCAACTATGTCCGAAAGCAAGATGACTACAGCTTCAGAGGTAAGTACCGTCAGGTTCTCCGCCGGGACCGAAGTCTGCCAGTTGTATTCTGCCGACAAGGCCTCCAGCCTGCTGGGCTGTAATAGCGACCTCAACAAAAAAATTGATAACCGGGACAACAGCTACGGCTGCACCTTTATCTGCACTGATCCATTCGTAACCTTCGCCGTATCCGCTGTGTGGACAAAAGACGGTTCGAACCAAGATGTAAGCAGACGTGATGACAATCCGGCTTTAGAGAAAGTCAATATCCCCGGTGCCGACGCGGCACACTTCGTAGAAGCCCAGGGGCGATTGATGATCGCCAAGGGGAAATACCTGATGACGGTACAAATCGCTCCTGCGGATCGGGATGCTATCTTTAAGGTGGCAGAGGAAGTTGTGGCAGACCTGTAAAGAAATAGCGGCAACCTAAAGGCCAATGGACAGCAGTCTGAAGACTGCCGAACGGATCAAAAATCTTTCCGTTTCAGAAAACCAAACCAAGCCTCCCGGTAGCCATCTCCGCCTTTCTCCCACAGGTCAGCGTGATCTCCGTTTTCGACAATGTACAGGCGCTTATCGGGAGAGGAGTAGGCTTCATAAAGGGCGTAAGCATTCGATACATTAATGTTCGCATCGGCATCTCCGTGGATGTGCATAATGGGCTGGGTAACTTTTTTTGCCGCATCTAAGGGGCGAACGGTGAAGGGTTGAAAGTCAGCAATCTTGCCGGCCCGACGTAGTACGTAATCAGACAAAAACCGGGGAAGTGGCAAGCCGCTCATCCTCTTGCCGTAGGCGTTGGAAACGGAGGCGAGATCTGTGAAGGTACTTTCGATCAATCCGAAGCGAAGGCCCGGGTTTCCAGCCATACTTTGTATAGCGACAGCCCCACCCATTGAATTTCCGTAGATACCGGTAGGTAAGCCCGGATTTTTGGCTTCTAACCAGTCGATGGCTTTACTTACATCATACTTTTCGTGATATCCGTAGGTGAGGAACTCTCCACCGGATTTTCCATGTGCACGTTGGTCCCATAACATCACATTGTAGCCAATCTGCGCAAGCTCTGCTACGTATTCCAAATAAACCTCCTTGCAGCTACCTACCCCGTGTAGCATGATCAAATTGGCCCATGGGCGCTCAGTAGCTGGCACGTAAAAGGCGTCCAGCTCAATAGCGGCTCCAACCTGGAAGCGAAAATGCTCGAACTCAAGATCATAATCGGCAGGCGTTGTGTCTTTTCCTCTTCGCCCCGGCTGGATGATCGTGTAGGGCAGAACGTAGGTCGCCAGCAGCAATACTGCTACGACTAGGAGCAGCGCCAATACAATCAGGATTATCAGGGTGGTTTTTAGCATTTGCCTTGAGGTGAGCAGCAAGGTCGGAAAAATCTTTTAACTACGGTCGAGGTACTGTGCTCCGAGCAGAGCCGAACGGTTTAATAGAGCATGAGGCTCTAACCGGGCGCTAGAAGCCCCTGTGGGCGTTTAAAGAGAGCGTTCTAACCTATATAGATACCAATTCAGTGATGGACTACTTTAAAATAAAAAGCCCCTTCCGTTTCCGGAAGGGGCTGAAAGTAATATGTAGGCTTATTAAAAATTAAAACCGAGATATTAAGTGAGAGGTAGAAGCACCTCCACTGACAATTCTAAGCAAATAAGTTCCTGCGGGGAGGTCAGAAAGGTCGATTGTACTAAGACCGTTACCGCTGTCGAGATGAGTATCGGATACTAACTGACCTGCCTGATTGAATATCTGCATATCCACTGCGGGGGAAGTAAGACCCTGTAGCTCAACGTTGATGTAATCACTGGTTGGGTTGGGGTAGATATTTAGCTCTACACCGTCATCCAGCAGGTTGGTACTAGTGGAATTATCGTTCTCCTCACAGAGGGTCGGACTTGCCAATTCCCAGGTCAGGCTACCACTCTCGGTAAAGGTTTGAATAGACTCGTCCGCCGTTGGTGCAGGGACAGTAAAATCTGCCGTCCAAATACCAGCGTTGATCGCAACATCTGCCCGACGGTGCCCGCTGCTACCCCATTCAAGGTAGGATACAATAGCGTTGGAACTGGAGAAGCTGTTAGAGCTGTAAAGGCCAAGTTCAGCATCATTAGCATCGAATGCATCGAAACCAGATACTACGGTGTATTCTCCTGGTTGAATAACCAGGCTACCACACTCAATCATCAAGTTGCTCAAGCGGGTATAGGCGGGGAAGTTACAAAGCCAGTAATTAGATACATCGATGGCTGCGTCGGTACCGTTGAAGATTTCGACTTCACCGTCAATGCTCACCTCGTTGATGATTACATCAGAGAACTCGAAGCCATTATTGGCTTCTTCCCGGATTACCGTCACAAAGCCGGTAGAGATCGTTTCACAGAAATCATCGTTCAGCGTAGAGATGTCCTCGC
>CAYPIM010000014.1:0-2825 GCA_964410795.1 uncultured Lewinella sp.
TCCTGATCTTCAAGTGGTGGAGTAAGCTCGTTGAAATTGTAAGTTAGGGCTCTGGGTAAAGTAGTTAGTTTGAACGTTCGCTCAAACACGGCTTGTAAATCTAGTTTAAGAGGCTCATCCTTCGGAAGAAGGGGGACCGGTACGGTTGGTAGCTTGTCAAATAACCCGATATGCCACTCCTGTACTTCGTCTTTAACCTGGTCGGTGACCTGTACGAGATAATCAGTAGCTGAAGTAGAGTGAAAGTCGACTCTTTCGCCTCCCCGAAGTAAATCGATCTCTACCAGATTAACCTGGGCGAGTAATACCTTCTCTCTTTTAGTTCGATACTTCTTTAGCCCACTACCCGTTTTGTTTGCGGGAGATAGTAATTCGATTGAAGTTACGAGTCCACGATCTTTAGCGTCTAGAATCTTTAATGACCTGACTTTAGTTACGGGGTAGCTACGGCGTTCCGTCGGAGGTGTCAGAGTAACAGCGCCCGATGTTCCATAGTCGTTTGCGGGGTCTTCTACAATGTAGACATCCGGTACGATGTAGGTCGTTTCATTAGATCCTCCGGAATCAATATATAAAGTGGTTTCAGATTCGAGGAAGTAGCCTTCGGGCAGTTGCTCAATCAGCGCGTCCTGAATTTTATAAATCATGGAGCCATGTAACGGCGACCACTTATACCCTTCAATAAAAGGGTTCATTCCCGGAAATGGACTTTTCATACGGCTTACGCTTTAAGGACAAGATACAAACACAAAACGCAAGAACTCCACTAAATAGTTGAGTGTCACTAGTTCGTTTCTAAAAATAACCTACCTTCCCACAAGACAAAATTCCAACAAACCAATGCGCCAGCTCTTACCCCTGCTCCTTTTACGCTTTCTTTGCACCTGCGGCCCCGCCCTAATGAAAAGGGGGAAGGGGAAAAGGAATAAAGACCTACGACTACAGCTCGTACTTCCTTTTCTCCTCTTGTCCCTTCAACCTTTACTGGCCCAGTCCAGCCCCGAATACCTCGAACTGGCCAAAATTGCTCACATCGAGCAAAAACACCGGGCACCGATGCGCGACGGCATCCGCCTGGCAACCGACATCTACCGACCCAAAACCGACAAGAAAGTACCCGTCATTCTGAGCCGGACACCCTACCAAATGAACGGTTGGGTAGACGGGAAGGAGCGTACACGTACCTACCAGCGCGCCCTGGATTGGGTGAAGGCGGGCTACGCCTACGTGGTGCAAAACGAGCGTGGTCGCTACTACAGCGAAGGCGAATGGGATATTCTTGGTACACCAACCACTGACGGCTACGACGCATTTACCTGGCTGGCAGACCGAGAATGGAGCAACGGCAATATTGGCCTGCTTGGCTGCTCCTCTACCGCTGAATGGCAAATGGCAGTGGCCAGCTTAAACCACCCCGCGCTGAAGGCCATCGTACCCCAAGGGTACGGTGCCGGCGTTGGCAAAATTGGCAAATTCCAGGAACAGGGCAATTGGTACCGGGGTGGCGCTACCCAGATGCTATTTATTGCCTGGCTGTATAGTGTTCAGCACGATCCCATGCGGCCACGCATCCCGAAAAGCGCAACGCGCGAAGACCTCCTGCGCATTCAGCGCTTCCATGATATGGCCCCGGAATATCCGCGGGTAGCGTGGGAAGATGGTTTGAATACCCTGCCCGTACAGGACATCATCAAGGCCCAAAACGGCCCACAAGGCATCTTCGAAGAAATGGTGACCCGTACGCCAAATAGCAAAAAATGGTTTGAAGGCGGCCTCTACCACGACGATATGCCGTTTAACGTGCCTGCCTTCTGGTTTACGAGCTGGTACGACGTATCCATCAGCCCCAACTTGGCCCTTTTTAACCACGTACGGAAAAACGCAACGACCGAAGCGATGCGGGACGAGCAGTTCCTCGTTATCGCCCCCACGCTACACTGCGCCTACACGCGGGCGACGGAAAACACCATTGTCGGTGAGCGGTCCGTCGGCGATGCGCGACTAAACTACCAAGAGCAGATTGAAGCCTTTTTTGCGCAGCACCTCAAAGAG
The DNA here is from genome assembly GCA_964410795.1 of uncultured Lewinella sp. Lineage (GTDB taxonomy): Bacteria > Bacteroidota > Bacteroidia > Chitinophagales > Saprospiraceae > Neolewinella. Next base: position 2,053 of record CAYPIM010000014.1, read on the forward strand.
GAAAAACAGACGGCGCGGCCGCAGGTGCAGTATTATGTTATGGGGAGCAATGTTTGGAAAAGCAGCACGGCCTGGCCTCCGCCAGCCGCTAAAATGCAGACGTTCTACCTCGACTCCGACGGAAGCGCAAACACCCTGCACGGCAACGGCCGCCTAGCCAGCTCAGCTCCGACCACTGATAAGCCCGACGGCTTCGTCTACGACCCCATGAACCCCGTGCCCAGCTACGGCGGCAACGTCTGCTGTACCGGCAACGCCGTCAAAGGCGGCGCCTTTGATCAGCGGATCATGGAAACCCGCAACGATATCCTCGTCTACACCACCGAGCCCTTCAAAGATGGGATCGAAATTGCTGGCAGCATCGAAACCACCCTTTACGTCAGCTCCGACGCTAAAGACACCGACTTCACCGTCAAGCTCATCGACGTAGCGCCCGACGGTACCGCCTACAACCTCGACGAAACCATTCAGCGCGTCCGCTACCGTGAGGGCTACGACAAAGAAGTCTTCATGGAAAAAGAAAAGGTCTATAAAGTGGAACTCACGCCAATGTCTACGGCCAATTACTTTAAACCCGGCCATTCCATCCGCATTGAGGTTTCCAGCTCCAACTTCCCCCGCTTTGATCGTAACCTGAATACCGGCGGCCGCAACTACGACGAAAGCAAAGGGGTAGTGGCCCGTAACGCCGTCCACCATTCATCGGACTACCCTAGTGTTGTCCGGATTCCGGTAGTGCGATAGGTTGCCCGGCCTTCAGGCCGTGCGGGTTC